>JBJONJ010000510.1:0-4157 GCA_046051905.1 Verrucomicrobiota bacterium | reverse complement strand
CAGTGCTGGTGATGCTGGAGTCGGCAGGCTTGCCGCTGATCGGGCATTTGTCGGCGGCGAGGCCGGCGGAGGCGAAGGAGAGGGCGGCGATGGTCAGCAGTGTTTTCATGGGTGTGGTGATGTGGGTGCGTTGAAAAGCCGGTGATCCGGTAGCCGCTCAAACGTCCGGCCACAGGCGTTTCTTATGCCTCAGGCGCTCTTTTTGGCCGCCCGGCACACGGAGCAGATCTCGTCTCCGCTGTCCAAAACTCGAAACTCCAGCTTCGGATCATCCAGCTCGGTCTTTTTGCACATGACGCATTGGTGGAAGAATGAATCCGCAGGCACGGAGGCCTGCTGAAAGCGACTGCGACGGTCAGTGACCTTCGCGGCCTGCAGGCCTTCCTTCAAAAAGCCGGGCACGAACGCGATGAGGTAGTTTAGATGCCCGATAATTACCGGAAGCACGAGCACGGGCTGTTGCACCACACCGAGCAGGGTCATGCCGACGGCGATGAAGGCCAGCCATTTGATCTTCACCGGCAGGATGAAGTAAACCATGATCTCCTCGTTCGGGTAAAAGGTGGCGAACGCGAAGAAAAGCGTCTGGTAAAGAAACAGCGCCTCCGCCGGCCAGCCGAAGAGCAGATTCCCCGCTGTCACGGCCATCATCCAAGCGAGGATGTAGAGATTCACGCGGAAGGGCGTCCATGCCGCTTCCAGACCACGACCGATCCACATCATGATGAGCGTGCCCAGCACGGCCCAAAGGATGGAATTGCTGCGCGGGATGAACACATGCGTCACCAGCCGCCACACTTGGCCCTTCATGACCAGGTCCGTATCGAGCGAGAGCAGGTCCAGGTAAGTCTGGGCGGAATCTTTGTTCATCATGAGCACCAACACGAGCACGCCGAGCTGGAACAGGGCGATGACCTGCACGAGGCCGGGGATGGCGAAGCGGCCGAGCTTGGATTCGAGGGAGTCGATGAAACGCATGGGGGACGCCGATGATGGATGCCACCGCCGCTTTCGCGAGTGCCATTCACACAAAAAATGCCGTCGCGATGGCCGCCAGCGCCAGCCAGTCGCGAGTGCCGAGGTGATCGCTGCTGCCGGTGAAGCGCAGCATCTTGAACAACGCGCCGGTGGGGCATCCAAAGCGGCAGTAGGCCAGCGGCGTGACGAGCGACCACACCAGCCCCACGAGCGCGATGACGATGCTGGCGATGCCCGCGACACGAAAGAGGTAGGCATCAAACGGCTCCACCTGATTCAAATCGAGCCCCACGGCCCAAACGACGCTCACAAAGACCACGAGAAGCAAAACGAAGGGCAACATGCTCAAAAACCCATCAAGCCGTTTCGAGGGTGACCATTGCCAGCGAAGCCGTTTGGCCAAAAGCTGCTGCAAAGCGCCGTGCGGGCAGATGTGATGGCAGTAGAGCTGCTTCGAGCTGAACACCGGCCCGAGCAAAGCCACCGCCGCCAGCGCCACGAGACCGATGGCATTCCGCCATGGCACACCACCAGCGGCCCAGCCGGCCATGAGACCTTGGGAAAGCATCTCGCCGGACACAAAACCTCCGTAAACCACCAGCAGCGCATGATGCGCATGCCGGCACCACGCGATGCCGCGCAAGCGTGTGAAAGCCATCACGAAGGCGGAGAGGATCACGATGAGATGTCCGGCATCTTGCCAGCGCCAGCGGATGCGCTGCCACCACGCGGCGGAGTCCGCTTTCTCATTCAAAAAGGCCTGCGCACGCACTCGCACACCCTCCGCCACACCCCAGCTCGTCTGCGTGGCACCGGAGACGCCTTCCACACCCGCTTGATCGAAGTCGATGCCTGCGATGGCCTCCATCGTCATGCCGTCAAAGGTCTTCAAGAAGGCTGGATCGCCGGTCACATAGGCGGTGTAGGCTTCGGTGTCGTAGGTCTTGCGCAGCGCCATCGAGCGGAGCGTCTTGCCATCGGCATCGAGGAGCAAAAGAGAATCGCTCGGGCCTTTGTAGCCCACCACGCCATCGCTTGCAGGCGCGGTGCGGATGGCGATGGCGATCACGTTTTGCTTCTCATCGAGCACCTCCCAACGCGGAGCCTCGCCTCGCAGGGCTTTCGCTTTCGGCTCCAGTTTGGTCACTTCCACCAGCGTGAGTTCCTGCGGGAAGCGCAGGGATTTCGTGGCGCTCTTGCCCATGCGTCGCAGCACGCCTTCGGCGATGGCGCTGCTCGTTAAAGTAGCTCCCGAAACGGCCTGTGGCTGCATCGCGGCGAGATCCGCCGCCTTCTTCTGATAAAACTGCCCGAAGAACTCGCGATGCCGAATCACCTCCGCCAGATGATCGGTCGTATCACCACTGCGCAGCACGCGGAGGCCGAGGATGCGGCGGTTGCGATCCAGCGCGATGAGCGTGTTTGTGCTGCTGGAGTAGCCGATGATGTCATCGGACTCCGGCGCGGTCTGCATCACCTGGCCGAGAGCGATGCCCGAGGCATCCTTCACGGTCCAAAAACCATCACCAAGCTCCAACGAGGTCGCCGCAGGAAAAAAATCCCGCACGCGCTCCACCGCGATGCTTTGCAGGCCGGACGGCTGATGCTTCTGAATCACCACGACGGCCAGCACCAGCAGCGAAAGCCGCCAGGCACGCAGGAGCAGAGGTCGAAATCGGCGCAGAAGCATGGTGGGAGTTTCAAGGTAACCTCTTCTTCAAGGCCCGCACCTCGCCGCGAACATCCGCCGCCTGCAAAAAGGCCGAAACGACCACCACACGCCTCGCCCCGGCCGCGAGCACTTCATCGAGTCGCCCGGCATTCACACCGCCGATGCAGAAAATGGGCAGCGAGACCCGGCGATGCGCTTCCGCGATGTCTTGAAGCCCAATCGGGATGTAGTCCGGCTTCGTTCCCGTGGCGTAAAGCGGCCCAAAGCCGATGTAGTCCGCACCTTCCGCCTGTGCGGCGATGGCTTGATCGAGGCTGTGCGTGGATTTGCCGACGAAACAAGCGCCGCGTGTGATTTCACGCGCCTTCGCGACGGCATCATCATCCTGACCGACGTGGATGCCCTCGCAACCGATCTGCGCAGCGATGTCTGCATGGTCATTGATGATGAGAGGCACGTCAAAGTCACGCAGCACGGCCTGCATCTGCCGCGCGAGCCTTTCGACCTCGCTTTTCTCGGCTTTTTTGGCCCGGAGCTGGATCAAATCGACCCCGCCCTCACAAAGCGCGGCCGTCATCGCCTCGACCTGCGAGGGCTGGACGTAGCCGAGATCGAGAATGCCATAGAGACGGGCGTCAGCGGGGGATTTCTTCATCGCGGTGCTCTAACACAGGATTGGAAACCGCTGCAAGCCGCGTTAAGTGCGCACTCTTTCCCAAACTGACCCCCATTTGATGATCTGGAATGACTGGCTGCGCGTGCTGCGTTGGCGTGCCCTTGAAGAGGGCGATGCCGACGGGACACTCGTGAACGCCGAGCGGCGTCGTGAGGCCACGGCGCATTCGCGGGCGGGGCTGACGAGCGAGGAGATCAAAACAGATACACTGGATGATCGGGCGCAGTCTTTTTTGGATAAACGAGCCTCGTGGCTGGAGGCGGAGGCCATCGGATGGCGCGGGGATTTGATTCGCGTGCTCGATTCACTCCGCGTGCCGCAGGGTCGATGGAGCTGGGCCGTCGTCGGCTGGATCGCGGCGGGCGTGGCGGGCTACTGGATGACGGATCTGGGTCAGGAGCGTGAGTTTAATCTGCTGGCGCTGCCGCTGGTGGGTCTGCTGGCGTGGAATGCGGTGGTGATCGTGCTGGGCATGCTGTGCGAGCTGCTGCCCTCGCACACGCTCGCCGGACGCGGTGGCTGGCTCGCGGAATTGCTGGCGCACGGCGTTTCCAGTGCCCGAAAGGCGAAACAGCCGGATGCGGTGCAGGAGCGTTTTGCTGATCTCGCCTGGCCGCTGGCCTGGCGAAGGCTCCAGGCTCGCATGCGGGCCTGGCTGCACATCGGCGCGGCGATGCTGGCGCTCGGCGGTGCGGTGGCGCTGTATGCTCGCGGCTGGTCGAAGGAGTATCGAGCCGTGTGGGAAAGCACGCTGCTGACCGATGAAGGCGCGAAGACCTTTTTTGGCACCTTGTTCAAGCCGGCGTCATCGGCGGTGGGCATGCCGGTGCC
>JBJONJ010000509.1:0-10071 GCA_046051905.1 Verrucomicrobiota bacterium | reverse complement strand
TGGGGCGGCGTCACTTCATCGGGCGCTTTACCTTTGATGACGACACGATGCTCTCGAATGAGATGGAGTGGCTGAATTGAGGCCCGCGCTGGCAAAAAATGAGCCAAAAAGCCGGGCGGGTTGATTTATGTGACGGACTCGTCTAACTCGCCGCCTCATGATTGAAAGCCTGAAGATCCTCAGTGGCTCCGCGCACCCCACGCTGGCACGCCTGATCGCCCAAAACCTCGGCACCGAGCTCTGCGCCGCCGAACTGACGACCTTCCCGGACGGCGAGACTTTTGTCCAAATCCACGAGAACATCCGCGGCAGCGATATTTTCATCGTTCAGCCGACCTGCCCGCCAACGAATCAGAACCTGATGGAGTTGCTCATCATGGTCGATGCCGTGCGTCGTGCCAGCGCAGCCCGCATCACGGCCGTTTTGCCGTTTTTCGGCTACGCTCGCCAGGATCGCAAAGACCGCCCGCGGGTGCCGATCACGGCCAAATTGGTCGCCAACCTCCTCGTGGCCGCTGGCGTGAACCGCGTGCTCACCGTCGATCTTCACGCGGGGCAGATTCAGGGCTTCTTTGATATTCCCGTGGATCATCTCTACGCAGCGCCCGTGCTGATGAAGGCGATTCGCGAGGGTGGGATCGACCAGGACCTCGTGGTCGTCTCCCCAGACGTGGGCGGCATCAAAATGACGCATGCCTTTGCGAAGGCGCTGAAGGCTCCGATGGCCATCGTGGCGAAAAACCGTGTCAGCGCCGAGGAGGTGGAGGCGCACAGCGTGATCGGGGATGTGAAGGGCAAAAATGTGCTGCTGGTGGACGATTTGACTGAGACCGCCGGCACCCTCACGGCCGCCGCGAAGTTGCTTTTGGAGCACGGGGCGAAGCAAATCTACGCCGGGGTGACCCACGGCGTGCTCGGAGAAAAGGGCCGCGCCCGCATCGCCGCCTCTCCGATTGTCGAGCTTTTGGCCACGAATTCCACGCCGCAGGCGACTGGGGAGAAAGTGACGGCCTTGGACATCGCTCCGCTGCTGGCTGACGCCATCCGCCGTATCCACGGAAATGAGTCCGTGACATCGCTGTTTGACATCCGTGGCTAGGCGTGTAGTCTCCGCGCCCTTTTTCCAGAACCACCCTACCCGGAGACACCAGTCATGGCCAAAATCCTCGATCTCAACGCCGAACCTCGCACCATCGCAGGCTCCCGTGCCGTCAACCGCCTGCGCAAGGCTGGCAACGTCCCCGCTTCGCTGTATGGTCGCAAGACCCCTCCGGCCCAGCTTCAAGTGCACGGCAAGACCTTCTCGAAGCTCCTCGAAAGCTCCGCCTCGGACAACATCCTCGTCTCTCTGAAGATCGCCGGTGGTGCCGCTGACCAGCTCGCCCTCGTCCAGGAAGTGCAGCATGACTACCTCCGCGGTGGCATTCTTCACATCGACTTCCACGCGGTGGCCCACGATGAGGAAATTCACGCTCACGTGCCCGTGCAGCTCGTCGGTGACGCGGCCGGCGTGAAATTTGGCGGTCTGGTCGAGGCCATCCACCACGATCTCGAAGTGCGCTGCCTTCCGAAAGATCTTCCTGAGGCCATCACGATCGACGTGACGGCCCTGAACCTGAACGAATCCATTCACATCGGTGAAATCAAGCTGCCGGAAGGTGTCCGCACCCGTCTGGCCGCAGATGTCGTCGTCGTGCATTGCAGTGAGCCGAAGGTTGAGGCCGAGCCCGAGCCTGCCGCTGCTCCTGCGGCTGGCGCTGCGAAACCCGCCGCTGGTGCTGCCGCTCCTGCTGCTGCCGCCAAGGCCGCTCCGGCCAAGAAGTAAACCCTGTACCCTCCCCGCGATGTGGCCGAGACCACCGACAGCACGGGCCGTGGCCTGAATTTGCCACCCCTGCTGATCGTCGGCCTCGGGAATCCCGGAGAAACCTACCGCGACACACGTCACAACGTCGGATTTATGGTGCTGGACGAACTCGCCAACCGCTTACGAGCTCCTTTCCGCGAGGAAAAGCGCTGGAGCGGTTTGCTTGCGAAGTTCGATGGAGGTCACCTGCTCAAACCGCAGACTTTCATGAACGATAGCGGTCGCTCCGTGCAGGCCGTGGGTCACTTTTTCAAGGTTCCCGCCGCCCGCGCGCTCATTGTTTATGACGATGTGGACCTGCCGCTGGGCCGACTGCGCTTCCGCGGGAATGGCAGCGCCGCCGGTCATAACGGCATTCGCTCCCTGATCAGCCATCTGGGCACGCAGGACTTTCCTCGTCTCAAAGTCGGCATTGCGCCGCAGGACGGACGCCCCACCGGAGAGCGCATGGTGGGTCATGTGCTCGGCAAATTCCGCCCGGACGAGCAATCCGCCCTTCAAACCATCATCCAGCGTGCCGCCGAGGCGGTGCTGATGTCTCTGCAACGCGGCCTCGAGCAGGCGATGAACGTTTTCAACCAGCAGCACCCCGCCGTTTAACCCCAAACCACACCAAGAACATGAAACGCCAATACGAAGCCCTCATCGTCCTCGACACGAAAGGCAAAGAAGAGTCCGTCGAGCAGCTCGTCAGCACCGTCAGCAAGGATCTCGAAGCCGCCGGCCTGAAGGTCACGCAGATCGACAACCTCGGGAAGCGCAAGTTCCCCTTCAACCCGCGCCACGTCGAGGCCGGCACCTTCATCAATTTCCACTGCGAAGGCGCTCCCGCCGCCGTCGATGCCGCTCGTGCGAAGCTGAAGCTCAACGACAGCATCTATCAGCAGCAGTATCACAAGAAGGTGGCCTAATTCGCCTCTTCTAGACCTGTCTGATACCCTTTCAGAGCCCCGTGACCACCTGGTGTGGTCCGGGGCTTTGTTTTGAGGGTCGGGGACTCGTATGAAGTCACGGGTTTTGGTCTCACAAACGTCTAGAACTGACTCACAAAGCATCTGACGAACCATCTGGTAATTATGGCAAGATAGCATCATTCGAAGTGAGTGGATCCTTCTGGCTGTTGGGCAACTCAGAGAACCTGGGGGGCCTCAAAAAAGCCACCCAAGTTTGTTTTGTGGAAATTATAAATTTTAGGTGACCAAACCTCCGGGGGACCTAAATTATGCGGCTCTCTGATGCTCCGCCGTCGTTCCACCGTCCTCTTTATCGTCCTCGTGGCCCTGCCGCTGGCCCTTTTGGCCTGGTTGGGGACGTATTTGATGCGTGATGCCGCGAAACGCACGGATGCCTCCATGCAGGCGATTCTGGCGGAGCGCCTTTCTTCGGCGGACCATCAGCTGGTACATGATTTGCGGCAGTTGACCGACGAGTTCGACGCCATGGCAGGTACTGCGTCGACCGCCATGGCTGCGGCCGCCGGACTGGCGCAGCATCCCTGGGCGGCCCGGGCGTGGGTTTTGAGTGAAAAAACGGCGCTGCAAGAGATGGCCAGCAAAACGGCTTTCGAGCCGCTTATGGAGATCTCGCCTGAGGAACAAATGTCCGAGCTGAGGAGCCGGGCGCTTTCGCTCGGACCCAACCCGGAGTATGTCGTGCCCGATCCGCGTGGTGGGCCTCCGTTTCAGCGCATCTCCCCGAGTTTCATCGCCACCTCGAGCACGGAGCGTCGAAAAGCTCCCTGGCAGACCTTTCAAAAGCTGGGCGGCTATCACATTCATGAAACCACGACGCCCGGCAGCCAGGCCCGCTCCGCCAGCGGCTGGCATGTGGCGGAGCAGAGCTTCATGTATTGGAACAAATTCCCGGACGGCAGCGTGGTCGGGTTGCTGCTGAACACTCATCTGCTCATGCAAGGCTTGTTTGCCCGCCTCCCTCATCCAGGGCTGGAGGTGCCGCCCGGGCGCATGATGCTGGCCGGCCTTCGTGGTGTGCCTTTACATCAATGGGGGAAGCGCCTGGAGGGTGCCGAACGCCCACCGTCGGCGCATCGCGCCTGCTCTGAACCGCTCGGTCAATGGGAACTGGCCTACACGCCGGCGGACGAGGAGTTCCCGAAGCCATATCTCTTTCCGATCATGCTCGGCATGGGGTCAGGCGTGATGCTCGTGATCGTGCTGGCCTGGCTGTATTTCCACGAGAGCGCCCGCGAGCTGAGCGTGGCCCAGCAGCGCGTGACCTTTGTGAACCAGATCTCGCACGAGCTGAAGACCCCACTGACCAACATTCGGCTTTATGCGGAGATGGCCGCTCACCGCGCGGAGTCCACAGGGGATGGCACAATGAAGCGCCAGCTGTCTGTGGTGGAGAATGAGACTTCACGTCTCGACAGGCTCATCCAGAACGTGCTCAACTATGCCCGCCAGCAGCGTGACAAGCTCACCATCTCTCCCAAGCCCGTCTCGCTGGATGACATCGCCACGCGGGCCATTGAATTCTGGCGGCCCACCTTGGAGGCAAAGGGTTTTGAAGTCCGTGTCGAGCTGCATGGCCCGCCGGTCATCCAGGCGGATGCGGACGCTCTCTCTCAAATTCTCAGCAACCTACTCTCCAATGTCGAAAAATACGGCCTTGCTGGTCGCTACGTGGGCCTGCGCACCGAGGTGGAGGGCGACACCGCCCGCGTCATCGTCGAGGACCGCGGCCCTGGCATCCCCGCCAGCAAGCGCAAGACCGTCTTCGAGCCCTTCGAACGACTCCGCAGTGACCTGAACGAAGGCGTGAGCGGCACCGGCATTGGATTGACCATTTCCCGCGAACTGACACAATTGCACGGCGGCAAGCTCGTCGTCTGCTCGCAGTATCGCGAAGGAGCGCGTTTCATTCTCACCCTTCCCGTTCAACTATCCACCACCGCACCATCATGACCAAGATCCTCATTGCCGAAGACGACGAACACACCCGCGAGGCTCTCCGCGAAGTGCTCACCATGGAGGGCTTACATGTCGTGGCGGCCGCCGACGGGCTTCAGGCCGTGGATTTCTTCCGCGTCGAAAATCCTGACTTCGTGTGCCTCGATGTCATGATGCCCGGCCTGAACGGCTACGAGGTGTGCAAACAGATCCGCAAACAGGACGAGAAGGTGCCCATCCTCTTCCTCACCGCGAAGGCGGAGGAAATCGACACCGTGCTCGGACTCGAGCTCGGCGCGGACGACTACATGACCAAGCCCTTCGGCGTGAAGGAGATCATCGCCCGCATCCGCGCCATCCTGCGGCGCACCGCCACCCGTGGCGGCACCGGCGGCACGAAGGGCGATGCGGTCTTCACCATGGACGACCTCCGCATTGTGCCGGACGAGCTCCGCGCTTACCGGGGAGACACAGAAGTCCAGCTCTCGCCGCGTGACGTGAAGGTGTTGCGCTTGCTCTTTGACCGTCGTGGCAAGGTGGTGGACCGCAACCTCCTCGCTGACGAGGTCTGGGGTGTGGATTACTTCCCTGAAAGCCGTGCTCTCGACCAGCACATCTCCCAACTCCGCAAGCGCATCGAAAAGGATCCCTCGCAGCCGAGGATCATCCGCACCGTGCATGGCGCGGGCTATCGCTACGAGTAACCTCCGCCCATGTCCTACCCCGGCCCGCGACTTCCCTCCTCTCTCTGGCGGCTGGCGCGGCCGCTGGCACGAGCGGCTGAGGAGCTGGTGTTTCCGCCCGCCTGCGTGGCTTGTGCGGAGCCGTTGCCGGCGATGGCCGAGCGGTATGAGGAGGCAAATTGGTTTTGCAAAGCCTGCCTTGAGGCCATCGAGCCGCAGGTGCCACCATACTGCTCGAAATGCGGCGAAATGTATGACGGCGCCTTCACGAACGCCTTTCGCTGCTCGAACTGCGAGGGGTTGAAGCTGGAGTTTGACTTCGCCGTGGCCGCCTGCACGGCCCGCGACCCCGTGCGGGAGCTGATCCACCGGTTCAAATATGGCAGGCGGCTTCATTTGAGAGCCTCCCTGGCCGTGCTGCTGCGCCGGGTGCTGAAGGAGGAGCGCTTGAAGAACGAAGACCTCGCCCAGTGGCTCCTCGTGCCCGTGCCGCTCCACCCTGAGCGTGAAGCCGACCGCGAATTCAACCAAAGCTGGGAACTTTGCCTGCGACTGGCTCAATTCACTGGCATTCCGGCCGCCCAATGGCTCGAACGCACGCAGCCCACGGTGAAGCAGGCGCACCTCAACCGCCTTCAGCGGCAGGAAAACCTCCGCGGAGCCTTCCGGCTGCGTCCGGCCAGATGGTGGCATCACCGCTGGAATCCGCTGCTGGACGTCCGCGGGCGCAAAATCCTCCTCGTGGACGATGTCTTGACCACCGGCAGCACCGCCAGCGAATGCGCCCGCGTGCTCAAGAATGATGGTGGAGCTGAAAAAGTGGTGGTCATCACCGTGGCACGCGGCTAGCATCACCTCCCGCGACTGGCTGAGGCTGGTCCGGTCCTGTGCGCTGGCAGGGGGAGACCCTTCTCTGCCGCTCCCGCGAGTGCCATTTCGGGGAGAGCCGCTCAAGACTGGTCCACCACGCTGGATTCGCATGAACGCCAAACCAAAGCACCATGGGATTTTTCAAAAAACGCAGCGTCGATGAACTCGGCGAGAAGAAAAAAGACATGCCGGAGGGCCTTTGGACAAAGTGCCCCTCGTGCAATGAGAGCCTCTTCGAGGACGCTCTCACCAAGAACCTCCGCGTCTGCACCCACTGCGGCTACCACTTCACCATCAGCAGCGGCGACCGCCTAGCCAGCCTCGTGGACGAAGGCAGTTTCCAGGAGATGGATGCCAAACTCGACAGCGTGAACGCCCTCGGCTTCAAAGGCTACCTCGACAAGGTGAAGGCCTACCAAGGCAAAACTGGCCTCGGTGAGGCCGTCGTGACCGGTCGCGCCACCATCGAGTCCCTTCCCGTCCTGCTCGCCGTCATGGACTTCCGCTTCCTCGGAGCCTCCATGGGCAGTGTGGTCGGCGAAAAGATCACCCGCGCCATCGAGGCCGCCACTGCGGAGCGAAAGCCCGTCATCGTCTTCTCTGCCTCCGGCGGCGCCCGCATGCACGAGGGCATCCTCAGCCTCATGCAGATGGCAAAAACCAGCGGTGCCCTCGCCCGCCATGCCGAGGCACGCCTGCCCTACATCTCCGTCCTCACCCATCCGACCACCGGCGGCGTCACCGCCAGCTTCGCCACCCTCGGCGACCTCATCATCGCCGAGCCCAAGTGCATGATCGGCTTCGCCGGTCCCCGGGTGGTGAAGGAAACGACTCATGCCGATCTTCCGCCCGGCTTCCAGACCGCCGAGTTCATGCTCCAGCACGGCCTCGTGGACATGATCGTGGAGCGCAAAGACATGCGTGCCACCTTGGCGAAGGTGCTGCGCTACATGACGAAGTAATCAGGCCGGCCGCGCTGCTTGCTTGACCGCTCCCGCCTCCGCTCCGAGCTTGGGATCTCCCGATACTCGAACCCTTTTCCACGCTCCAGGAATCTGGCCTGGCTCAGCCGCAGGCTGGCGCGGACAAACTCGACGGCTGGTCGCCCGAGCTGCTCGTGGGTCTTGACTGGGTGCGTCTTGCTGAACTCGCCCGCGGCCTTGCCGCCGAGGCAGGCTGCGAGCTGGCCGGCTCACGCAACTTCGCCGATGGCAGCGTCATGTTTGCCATGATCGAGCGGCCGCGCAGCACCACACCGCAGCGGGCACTCGTCAAACTGGCGCCGTGGAATCAATGGGGCGCCCCACCGGAGACCATCGAGCCGTTTGCCAAAGAAGTCGCCACCGCGCGAAACACCCGCGGCATCCTTTCAGGCACCGTCGCGGCCCGTTCACTCAATGTTCGCGATGGCGGCCAGCTTCTCGGCCAGTTTCACATCCTCGAAGGCAAGCTCGAGCCGCTCGTGAAAACAACCGCCCGCTGGCACTGGCGCTGCACGAATGCCGAAAATGCCCTCGGCTGCGCCCAAGTACAGTTTGAGCCGCACGCCATAAAGTAGCCCTGTTCCTGCGGAACAGGGCCTCCTTGTTGCACAGCAACAAGGCAACTCTACGATCCCCTCATGGAGTTCCACTTCTTCGATCCCTCCGCGAAGACCGACATCACCCACGGCGACCTGCCGCACTGGGAACAGGCAAACGCCTTCTACTTCATCACTTGGCGCACCGCCGATTCGATCCCCTCAGCCATTCTGGAGAAGTGGCAGGCGGAGCGGGAAGCCTGGTTGTGGTCCCATGGCATTGATGGCCGTAGCGATGGCTGGCAGCGAAAACTCGAAGAACTGCCCGAAGCGGCGAAACGAGAGTTTTACCAACGCTTCACCGCCAGATGGCACGGCATGCTCGATGAATGCCATGGTGAGTGTGCACTCAAAAGGCCGGAACTGAGCCAGATCATCGAAAACAGCCTTCGACACTTCGATGGGCAGAAATACGAGTTGGAGGCTTTTGTCGTGATGCCAAATCACGTGCATGTGCTGGCGGGCATCCCCGGTCGTGGCGAACTGAAGCAACTTTGCCGTGCCTGGAAAAACTTCACCGCCATGCGGATCAACAAGGCTTTGGGACGCCACGGCCAGTTCTGGCAATGGGAGAGCTTTGACCATCTCGTCCGAAGCCCCGCCAGCCTGGAAAAGTTCCGCAAGTACATCCTGAAGAACCCTTCCAAAGCCCGCTTGAAGCCAGGCGAGTATCGAGTGTGGTCAAAGTAGCCCTGTTCCTGCGGAACAGGGCCTCCTTGTTGCACAGCAACAAGGCAACTCTTTACGCCTCCGGCTTCTTCTCCTTGTAGGTGCTCTGGATGTAGATTTCGCGGAGCGTCTTGAAGTCGATCTGCGTCGGGCTGTCGGTCATCAAATCGCTGCCCTTGTTGTTCTTCGGGAAGGCGATGACTTCGCGGATGCTGTCCTCGCCGCTCACCAGCATGGCGATGCGGTCGAGACCGAGCGCGAGACCGCCGTGTGGAGGAGCACCAAAGCGGAAGGCGTCGAGGATGTGGCCGAACTTGTGCGCCTGCTCCTCTTCATTCACGCCGAGGACGCTGAAGAGCTTGGCTTGCAGATCCTTTTCGTGGATTCGGATGGAGCCGCCGCCGAGTTCGTAGCCGTTCAAAACGACGTCATAGGCTTCAGCGCGGACTTTGGCGTATTCGCCCGCTTCCATGAGCGGAATGTCTTCCGTCTTTGGACGGGTGAAGGGATGGTGAACGGCCACCCAGCTCTGCGATTCGGCATCGTGAGCGAGCAGCGGGAAATCGACCACCCACAGGAAGTTGTAGGCGGTGCTGTCCTTCGTGAGTTCGGTCATGTTGGCGATCTCGACACGCACGCGGCCGAGAATGTCGCAGGCTTCCTGCCAAGTGCCGGCGTAGAAGAAGATGAGGTCGTTTTCGACGACGCCGAGCTTGGCGATGAGCGCCTTCTGCTCGTCCTCGCTGAAGAACTTCCACAGCGGGGATTTGTATTCGAGCACGCCGTTCGCATCGCGCTCCACTTTGATGAAGGCGAGCTGTTTGACCTTCATGCCAGCCTGTGTGGCGATCTCGTTGAGGCGGATCATCTGGCCGGTGGTGATGCCAGCGAAGCCCTTCGCATTGATGGCACGCACGACGCCGCCGTTTTCGATGGTGCTGCGGAAGATTTTGAAGCCGCTGTTCGCGAACACATCGGCCATATCGACGATTTCATTGCCGTAACGCGTGTCCGGCTTGTCGGAGCCGTAGCGGTCCATCGCTTCCTGATAGGTCATGCGCGGGAACGGCGACGGGATGTCGCGGCCGGTGCCGGCTTTGAACATGCTGACGAGCAGGCCTTCGACGAGGTTCAGGATGTCGTCACGCTGGATGAAGCTGGCCTCGATGTCGATCTGCGTGAACTCGGGCTGGCGGTCGGCGCGAAGGTCTTCATCGCGGAAGCAGCGGGCGATTTGGAAGTAACGCTCCAGGCCTGCGACCATCATGAGCTGCTTGTACTGCTGCGGAGCCTGCGGCAGAGCGTAGAACTTGCCGGGGTTCAAACGAGCGGGGACGAGGAAGTCGCGGGCGCCTTCCGGTGTCGGATTGCTGAGGATCGGCGTTTCGACCTCGATGAAGCCAGCGGCGTCGAGGTAGTTGCGGGCGGAGTTGGTGATCTTGTGGCGCGTGCGGATGTTCTTGTTCAGGCGCTCGCGGCGCAGGTCGAGGTAGC
>JBJONJ010000508.1:0-3134 GCA_046051905.1 Verrucomicrobiota bacterium | reverse complement strand
CTCCGGGGCAGGGGAGAAGGACAGGACATTTTCGAGGGCCACGGGCGGCGGCTCATCGCTGGTGACGAGCTCGTCGCGGACGGGGGCGAGTTTCTTTTGCAGGTTGTTCAAAGCGTAGCGGTAACGGCCGGCGATGGTGTTGATGGATTCGCCGGAGATGGCGGCGATCTCTTTGAAGGTCAGGCCGCCCCAGAGATGCAGGGTGACGACTTCGCGCTGTTCCTTGGAGAGGTCCTGGAGGGCATTTTCGATGATTTCGGCGGTCTCACGCTGCTCGGGCCGCGGGTCAAAGCTGGGGGCGTTTTCACCGGCGATGGCGATGTCGGACTTTGCCTCGCGGGAGACACGGCGGTTGTCCGAGCGGCGCTGGTCGAGGGCGATGGTGCGCACGGCGGCGTAAAGCAGCGGGATGTGTTGAGGATCGCCTTCCGGGAACCGCCGCCACCACCGGACGAAGGCCATCTGCACCACGTCCTCGGCGTCCGCTTTCGTCTGCACGAGCTGGCGGGCGTAGAGGACCAGTTGCGGGGCGAGCTGGTCAAAGGTGCATTTCCAATCAAAAGCAGTGTCCATGCGGGATGCGTGGTTTTCAGGGGGCGTAACGGCCCTGCGCACGTTTTTTGTATGTGGAAGGAAAAATCGGTCGGAGACTCACTCGGCCACCAGGACACAGCGGAAACCCACGCTGTCGCTGCGGTAGGTCTCCGGATCGTGGGTGCGGTGGGAGGCAAGCAGGGTCTGGGGACGGGCGCTCTTCCACGAACCGCCGCGAAGCACCCGCCAGTCGGTGCCCGGACGGAAAAGGTCCTGGCACCATTCCCACACATTCCCGCTCAAATCGTGGATGCCCTGGTCATTCGCCACGGAGGCCCTAGACTGGAGTTTCCCGCCAGAAAGGCCGTCCTGGTAGTTCGTGATGAAATTTTCTGGGAAATCCTCCCGTGACTCCCGGCCGCAGAGGTTTCCCGCGCCACGTGGTGGCGGCCATGCGGTGCCCCAGGGGAACACACCTTCGAGCTGGTTCGACTTCGCTTCGGGAGCGTCATCAGATCGTTCGAGGTGGCCGATGCCCGCGGCGCAGCTCCACTCATGGTCGGTGGGTAGGCGGTAGCGCTGCCGGGCGCTAAGAAGGCCTTGTTTGCGTTCGAGCTGTGTGAGCCAGTCGCAAAAAAACACCGCCTCTTTCCAACTCACCCCGGAGGCGGGCCGGGTTGCCTCCTGCGCATGCGGGGGGGGCAGTTTTTGGAAAAGGGCCCAAGGACCGCGCTGCGTTTCCTCGCAGGCAAAAAGCACTTTGCCGTCATCCACGACCACCAAGGCAAAAGGCATGCCAAGGCTGTTGATGAATGCGGGGGGAGGCGTAGGTGGGCTGGAGGCAGGCGCGGTGCAAGCGTTGATCGAGATCGCGACAAACAGGGCCAGCAGGTGAAGCGGGCGTGCGGGCATGAGGAGCGGGCCGGAGACACGGTGTTTCGGGAGATGTGCCTCCAACAGCTGGAGCGTAGCAGGGAGCCCCCCGAAAAGGCAACAAAAAGCCCGGCGGCCTTTCGACCGCCGGGCGTGTGTGGTTCAAACCATCGCGATTAGATGCCCGCGGCGCTGTATTCCCATCCAGAGCGGACGGCGGCGCGTTTGATCATCTTGTTCGCCTCGGCGTTGTCGGACTCCTGCTTGGCGCTATCCCAGCCGATGACCTTGCCCGGATTGCCGATGGCGAGGTTGCCGAGGAGGCAGAGCTTGGTGAGCGGCACGGAGTAGTCGAAGTTGCTGCCGGCGATCTTGTCCTGCTCGATGGCTTTGACGAGCTCAAGCTGCGGCTTGCCGGGGGCGAGGGAGCGCTCGAGGGTCTTGGGCGTTTCTTTGAAGAACTTGGCCAGTTTGGGACGGTTGCCGACGATTTCGAGGGCCTCGCAGTAGTCGCCGGGGTTGAGGATGGTGTCCTCGTCACCCACGATCATGAAGCCGCCGATCATCTTGTTGAAGTCGCGACCGTCTTCGAGCTTGGCCGGGCGGGCGGGCTTGACGGGATTGTCGCCGTTCTTGCCTTCATACCAGTGCAGTTTGATCTCGCCGTATTTGACGTGCTTGAAGTGGCAGATGACGTGGGACCAGGCGGGCCAGCTCATGTCGGTGAGGTCGCCCACTTCGGCCTCGATCTTGTAGGGTTCGCCGAGTTCGCAGGCCCAGAAGGGTCCGTCCATGATATGGCAGCCCATGTCGCCCATGGCTCCAGCACCGAAATCGACGCTGCCGCGCCAGGCGAAGGGGTGCAGGCCGGGGATGTAGGGATGATCGGGGACCTGGGCGAGCCATTGCTGCCAGTTCACATGCGCGGGGGCCTGGCCGACGGCTTCGGCGACGCCATTGCCTTCGTCCTTTTTGCGGGGCTTCGGAGCGGTCTTGCCGGTATAGATGTCCTTGGCGGCGGTGCCTTGGGGCCAGATGGGGCGGTTGGTCCAGACGTGGATTTCCTTCACGTTGCCGACGACGCCAGCATTCATCCATTCTTTGAGCTGGCGGATCTGCTCGCCGGTGTGGCCCTGGTTGCCCATGTTGGTCTTCACGCCCTTCTTCTTGGCGGCGGCGTGGAGTTCATTGGCTTCCCAGATGCGGTTCACGAGGGGCTTCTGCACGCAGACGTGCTTGCCACGCTTGATGGCCTCCATGGCGGCCGGGTAGTGGGCGTGGTCAGGCGTGGAGACGGTGCACATGTCGATCTTGTCGCCCATGTCGTTGAACATCTCCTGGAAGGAGGTGAACATCTTGGCACCCGGATACTTCTTCTGGGCATCCTTGAGGCGGTTGCTGTCGATGTCGCAGATGGCGACGACATTGGCGCCTTCACCGGCGATGGCGATGTCAGACGCGCCTTTGCCACCCGCACCGCCGATGCCAGCGACGTTGAGCTTCTTCGCGGCGTCTTGAGCGAGGAGGAGATTGGGGACGAAAAGACCACCGGCGGAGAGCGCGGTGTTGCGGAGGAACGCACGACGGTTGGGGAAGAGTGAGGTCTTCATGGATGGAATGGGCCGCGAGGATAGCGGAGAAGGCGCATTGAACGCAACGGGAAAGGCGCATCCTTCGGGAATGTGTTTTTGTGCTTGGCGAAGCCCCCCGGCGGCAGCTAGAAGACG
>JBJONJ010000507.1:0-3997 GCA_046051905.1 Verrucomicrobiota bacterium | reverse complement strand
ACCTCCATGCGACGGTGCTGCATCTCATGGGCCTCGACCCGAACCGCCTGAGTTTCTTCCACGGCGGCCTCGACCAGAAACTCGTCGGCGTGGAGGAGGTCCAGCCCATCCGGGCGATTTTTTAGGCCCGGCGCGATCTTTGATTTCGTCGGGCAAACATCCATTTGCCCAACGGCATCGGGAGGCCAAGGTGCGAGCATGAGGAAGTTGACGGCGATCTTGCATCAGGGAGAATCCGACGAGGGAGGGTATTGGGCTACCTGCCTCGAGGTTCCTGGAGCTAATGGGCAAGGCGAGACCAAGGAGGAATGTCTGACTGACCTTAGGGAGGCTGTGCGTCTCCTGCTGGAGACTGAACGGGAGGAGGTTTTTCGTTTGGATCCCCATGCGGAAACCGCCGAACTGCTGGTGTCATGAAACGTCGGGCATTGCTCGGTCCTCTAACCGTTGCCCATGTTGGTCGTGACCCGGTGTTTGATGCATTGATCCTGATCAAATTGGGGTGTCTGATTTCTGGCAGCATCCATGGCGACCGAGTCCCTCACGCTTTCGCAGCTTGAATCCCACCTCTGGAAAGCAGCTTGGCTTCTGAAGGGGCCGGTCGATGCGGCGGATTTCAAGACCTACATCTTCCCGCTGTTGTTCTTCAAGCGGCTGTCAGATGTCCGCGACGAGGAGCATCAGGCTGCACTGAAGGAGTTCGATGGCGATGAGGAGGCCGCGCTCTTCCCGGAGAACTACCGCTTTCATGTGCCGGAGGGCTGCCATTGGCGGGATGTACGTCGAGTTGCAAGCAACGTCGGGCAGGCGCTCCAGACCGCCCTGCGCGGTATTGAGCAGGCGAACCCTCACACGCTCTACGGTATCTTTGGTGATGCACAGTGGACCAACAAAGACCGCCTGCCGGACAAGCTGCTGCGTGATCTGATCGAGCATTTTTCCGCGCTGTCACTCGGCAACAGCGTTGCCGAGGCCGATATCCTCGGACAGGCCTACGAATACCTGATCAAATGTTTCGCCGATGCCACGAACAAGAAGGCGGGTGAGTTCTACACCCCACGCTCGGTGGTGCGGTTGATGGTCAACATTCTTGATCCGCGCGAGGGGGAATCCATTTATGATCCCACCTGCGGCACCGGCGGCATGTTGTTGGAGGCCATCCAGCATGTGAAGGAGACCCGAGGCGACGTCCGCACGCTCTGGGGCAAATTGTTTGGTCAGGAGAAGAACCTCACCACGTCCGCCATCGCCCGCATCAACCTCTTCCTGCACGGAGCTGCCGATTTCAGGATTGTCCGTGGCGACACCCTGCGGAACCCGGCGTTCTATTCGGGTGACAACCTGGCCAGCTTCGACTGTGTGATCGCCAACCCCCCCTTTTCACTCGAGAAGTGGGGCGACGAAGTGTGGGCCAGCGATCCTTATGGCCGGAACTTTGCAGGGATACCGCCCGCAAAGAGCGGCGACTACGCCTTCGTGCAGCACATGATCAAGTCCATGGCTCCGAAAACCGGGCGGATGGCCGTTGTACTGCCGCACGGCGCCTTATTCCGCATGGGCAAGGAAGGAGAGATTCGGAAAAAGCTCCTCGGAATGGACCTGTTGGAAGCCGTCATCGGTCTCGGGCCCAATCTCTTTTACGGCGCTGGTCTCGCCGCCTGCATTCTCGTCTTCAGGCACAAGAAGCCGTCAGATCGAAAGAATCAGGTGCTGATCGTCGACGCATCGAAGGAGGTCAAAACAGGCCGCGCTCAGAACGAACTGCTGCCCGAGCACGTCGAGCGCATCCACGGCTGGTATCGCAACTTCAAAGACGTGGAGGGCATCGCTCGCGTTGTCTCCCTCGGTGAGATCGCTGCCAACGACCACAACCTTAACATCCCCCGATACGTCGAGCCGAAGGTGCAGCAGGAAGCACTCACCGTGGAGGAAGCGATGCAACGGCTGCGCGAGAGCGCGGACGCGGCGTTTGCGGCCGAGGAAAAGCTGATCGGCATCCTGAAACGGGAGGGGCTGCTGCTATGACTTCGATTCCCTCAAAGCTTCAGCTGATTCTCGAGGGCGTTGAAGGTGAGCACTACGAATTCAAGGAATGGAAGACGAAGGACGACTTTGATGGCCTGACCAAATATGCCTGCGCTCTGGCCAATGAGGGCGGTGGGAAACTCGTTCTTGGCGTCGCAGATCAGCGTCCTCGCCGGATCGTCGGCACCCAGGTCTGGCCGCAGATCGAGGTCACACGCAAAAGCCTCAATCAGCGCCTTCATCTGACGACCCATTGGGAGGAAATCCGGACGCCCGAGGGGCGGGTTTTGGTCATCACCGTGCCCAGTCATCCCTATGGCCTACCTGCCTCATGGGATGGCCGATCCTGGATGCGCGAAAACGACAGCCTTGTGCTTCTTTCCGAAGCTCGTCGGAAGTCCATCTGGGAGGAAATTGGTCGGGACCATTCCGCGGAAACCTGTCCGGGGCTCACCATCAGCGATCTCAATCCATCAGCCCTGGATGCCTTCCGGCGTGCCTGGGGCCATTCGCTGCGGGCACATCGCGAAGAATCGGGTCAACGCGATGCCGAGCGCATCGACGGGCTGAGCCATGAGCAGTTGCTCCGCGACACCGAGTTGCTGCTGGCGGACGGCACGTTGGTGAATGCCGCCCTGATCCTTTTCGGCTCCCGACCGGCGGTGCGCCGACACCTGGCCCAGGCCGAGTTGGTCTATGAGTTTCGCAATACCCCGGCGTCGGGTCCCGCCGACCTGCGAATGGAGTTTCAAGAAGGCTTCTTCGCCTGGCACGACCTGCTTTGGCAGCAGGTCAACGAACCCAGTCGCAACCCCCGGCAATCATTCCAGTCAGGGCTGTTTGTCCGGCAGTTGCCATCCTTCGCCGAGCGTCCGGTTCGTGAAGCACTTCTGAATGCCGTTTGCCATCGGGACTACCTGCTTGGAAACAGCATCTTCATTCGTCACACCCCGACCACCCTCACCATCGAGAGTCCCGGCGGTCTGCTGCCGCAGGTCACGGTGGAGACCTTGCTCGACCGTCAGGCACCGCGGAATCGCCGTCTTGCCGAGGTCTTTCAACGCTGTGGGATGGTCGAACGTTCCGGGCAGGGCATGAACCTCATTTTCGAGGATGCCATCACCAGCGCCAAACAGCTCCCGACGCCCGAAGCTTCCCCCTACCAGTTCAAGCTCACCCTTCACGGTGTGGTGCAAGATCCGGCTTTCTTGGCCTATCTGGAACGGGTTGGTCAGGAAAAAATGCGGCTGTATGACACGGCTCACCTGCTCGTTCTGGATTCGGTGCGCCGGGATGTTGCGCTCCCAGATACGCTCAAGCCCTTGGCCGATCGCCTCGTTACCGATGGCCTCCTGGAGCGAATCGGTCGTGGTCGAGGTGCCCGGTTGATTCTCTCTCGCGCCCTCTCCCAGGCCATCGGTGAATCCGCCACCTACACTCGCCGCAAGGGACTGGATCAAGAAGAGGGTAAGCTGCTTCTCCTCAAGCATCTTGAGCACAAGGGCGAGGCAGGGGCTCCCCTGGCAGAGCTTGCCCAAGTTTTGCCCTCCAAATCCAAAAGACAGGTGCAACACCTTCTGAATCGTTTGGCGGATGACGGTAAAGCCCTCGCACCTCGCCGTGGCCCCGGCGCTGCCTGGAAATTGGGCCGGTTTGGCAAATCCAACCCGTCCGAAAAATTAAACACGAAGCCCGGTTGTGTTTAATTCCGTGTTCAATTCCGCGTTCAATTCCCCATGACTCGCATTACCCAACAACAGCTCGAATCCTACCTCTGGGGAGCCGCCGTGCTCCTGCGCGGGACGATCGATGCGGGGGACTACAAGCAGTTCATCTTCCCTCACGGAGCTTTTCAACGAGGTGAAAAGCAAACACACCCATGTGATTGTTGAACGCATCGTGACCGACATCGACGCGATCGTGAAACAGGTCCGCTTTGATGGTTGGCAGGTGACGGTCCAAGGGGAGCGCG
>JBJONJ010000506.1:0-7111 GCA_046051905.1 Verrucomicrobiota bacterium | reverse complement strand
TCCTCGTCGTCCTCACGCTGGCGGACGTCGATTATGTTTGTGACTACATCCGCAAGGGTGGTGACAAGGAGGCCTTCCTGAAGCGTTTCCCGGCCGAATCCCACTCCGTCGGTTTTGATCCGGATCAGCACCTCATCCGCGTGGGCGTGGCCAATCAGACCACCATGCTCAAATCAGAGACCGAAGAGATTCAGCGCCGCCTGAAGCAGGCCATCCTGGATCGCGACGGCCCCGATGCCGAAAAGCAAAACTTCCAGGTCTTTGACACCATCTGCGGAGCCACTCAGGAGCGACAGGACTCGCTCTTCGGCCTGCTCAAGCACCCGCTCGATGTGTTGCTTGTCGTTGGCGGCTACAACAGCTCGAACACCACCCACCTTGTCGAAATCGGCGAGCAGCAGCTCCCCACCTTCTTCATCCGCACGGCGGACTGCTTGAAGTCACTGGAGCAGATCGTGCATTTCGATCTTCACCTCAAAGCGGAGAAGGAAAGCTACTCCACGAAGCTCGCGGGCGGCGGACCGGTCACCGTGGGCATCACGGCCGGTGCCTCCTGCCCGAACAACCTCATTGAGGACACCGTCCTGCGTGTCTTCCAGCTTCGCGGGATCGACGGGGCTGCAGTGAGGGCGGGACTGGCATGATCAAAGAGTTACCGTAACGGCCAAGCAGTGATTGCATTCCGGGCGGGTTGTCGTTTAAAACGGCCCTCCGCCATGAAAATCGCCCGTCTAGCCCTCCTCTTTGCCCTTTGCTCGTCGCTCCAAGCCGCCCCGAAATGGATCGAAGCCGAATCCTTCGCCAATCCTGGCGGCTGGGTGCTTGACACGCAGTTCATCGACATCATGGGCTCGCCTTATCTCATGGCGCACGGCATGGGCAAGGTCGTCAAAGACGCCGAGACCGAAATCGAACTGCCAGCGGGCGAATACACGCTCTGGGCTCGCACGAAGAACTGGGTTGGCCCTTGGGATGCTCCGGGAGCACCGGGACGTTTTCAGATCGCGGTGAATGGCGAGACGCTGAAGCATGAGTTCGGAGCCACGGGCAAGGACTGGCAGTGGGAGAACGGTGGAACCGTCAAGATTGGTCAAGGCATGGTCAAGTTGACGCTCAAGGACCTCACCGGCTTCGATGGTCGTGTAGACGCCATCGTTTTGAGTGATGACGCCAGTTTCAAGCCGGATGTCAGCATGCGTAAAAAGATGCTCGGTCTGCCCGAGAAGGCTCCTGAGACCAGCGAATACGATCTCGTCGTCGTCGGCGGTGGCTACAGCGGCATGGGCGCGGCGGTTTCCGGTGCCCGCCAGGGATTGAAAGTGGCCTTCATCCAAAACCGCCCTGTGCTCGGCGGCAATGGCTCCAGCGAAATCCAGGTCTGGGCCATGGGCGGCACACGCCGCGGCCTCTATCCGCACCTCGGCGAGATCATTGAGGAAATGGCCGACCGTGCCAGCAACAGCCCCGCCGCCGATCCGCAGGAGTTCAATGACAAGCTCAAGGAAGATGTCGTGAAGGCCGAGAAGACCCTCGATCTCTTCCTCAACACGCATGTCTATGGCGTGGAGATGGGCAAGGACGGCAAAAACATCCGCAGCGTCACCGGTCTCGACACAAAGAACGGCAAAGAGACCCGCTTCGTCGGCAAATTCTTCGTCGATTGCACCGGGCACGGCAGCGTGGGAGCACTCGCAGGCGCGGAGTTCATGATGGAAGAAAAAGGCCGCATGGGCATGAGCAACATGTGGGTCATGCAGAACCTCAAAAAGCCCGTTTCATGGCCCGCCACCCCTTGGGCGCTGCCTTTGACCCTCGAAGACTTCCCCGAGCCGAAAGCGATGGCTCCGGTCGGCAAAAAGAACGCGGCCAATCAGGCTGGGTATGACCTTGGCTACACGCCCGTGCCGAATCCCGAGGACTATGTGCATGGCGAGTGGTTCTGGGAGAGCGGCTTCGACAAGCATCCCATCAACGACCTCGAACTCATCCGCGATCACAACTTCCGCGCCGTCTATGGTGCCGTCTCCGCTTTGAAGACCCTCAAAGCCGAAGCCTATGCCCAGCACGACCTCACCTGGCTCGCCTACATCGGCGGCCCGCGTGAAAGCCGCCGCATCGTCGGCGACATGGTCCTCAACGGCGAAGACATGGTCAAAGGCATCATCCATCCCGATGGCTGCGTGCCCACCACCTGGGACCAGGACCTGCACTATCCGAAAGAGCAGTACATGAAGAACTTCTCCGACAATCCCTTCATCAGCCGCGCCGAGTTCGGCAAGCACACCGACCGCAAAAACGGCTATCCCGTGCCCTACCGCTGCTTCTACAGCAAAGACATCGGCAACCTCTTCATGGCTGGCCGCACCATCAGCGTCGAGCGCCACGCGCTTGGTTCCACCCGCGTGATGCGCACCTGCGGCATGATGGGCGAGGTCGTCGGCAAGGCCGCGTGGATCTGTGTGCGTCATCACACGTCACCCCGCGGCGTGTATGAGCAGTATCTCGACATCCTGAAGGACCTCATGAACCAGCCCGGCGCGATGCGCCGCGACACCATCGAAGCCTCCCTCTACCTGCCGAAGAACGCCAAGAAACTCCCCGAAACCTCGCTTTCCGCTGACAGCATCGACCCCAAAAAGCTCGACGGCATCGTCATCGACGACAAGGAAGCCGAATTGAATGGCAAATGGTCCCACGGCGAAGGCTTGAAGCCCTACGTCGGCGAATACTACAGCTACGGCAGCGAAAAGAACGCCAGCGCCCGTTTTGCCTTCAGCGTGAAAGAGACCGGCAAATACGAAGTACGCATCTACTTCCAACCTCACGCCAACCGCGCCAAAACCGCCCCCGTCACCGTCCTCAGCTCCGAAGGCGAAAAAGTCGTCTCCGTCGATCAAACCAAGCCCGCCTCCGGCAAACAAGGTGCCCACCCCCTCGGCACCTTCACCTTCACCGCCGGTGAAGAGGCTGCGGTCATCTTCCGCACCGAAGGCGCGGGTGGCAATATCCACCTCGACGCGGTGCAGGTGCTCCCGGCGAAGTGACCTCGAAGTCTGAAACGAGTTTCAAAGATCACCCGAAATGCTCTGAGAGGCCCCTGCCCTTCTCAATTCTTTTTCTTCGTCGTGCCCTTTTTCGCTGGAGCAGGCTCATCCGTCACAGGGATCGCCGGAAGAGCGGGCTGGACGGGCGGTGTGGGCTTGGGACCGTCCCATAGAAAGTGCTCCAAGCGGATCTTGGTGGCGATTTGACGAGCGTCGTTGGCACGGGAGCCTTTCACTTGGGCGATTTGCTCGGCGAGCTTGGCGGCGGCCTCCCATTGGTGAGCGTTTTCGAGCAGTTCGACACCGTAGAAGCCGGCTTTGGAGAACCACAGGTAATCCGCCGGATTGGAGGGCGGCGCGGTATCAGCGGCGCGGAGGGTGTCATAGCACGCTTCAAGGGCTTCGGCGTCGCTGTCGGCTTCATGCAGCACGGTGGCGAGGGTAAAACCGGCCCGCGCTTTCCAGAGGAAGCTGAGCTGTCCATCCTGCTGCAAAAAGTCCCGCAGGAGCTTCGCGGCCACCTCGAGGCTTTGGCGGTCTTTTTTGCCCTGGAGCAGCAGCACTTCCGCTTTCTCGCAGAGTGTAAGGTTTCGCATGTCGGCATCGAGCTGCTTCATGGCGAGGATTTGATCGAGCGCTTTGAGCGCGGAAGTGAGATCCGCCTGCCGGCGGTAGGCGAGCGCCTGCTGACGGCGGGAGGCGATGGCGAGCGAGCCGCCTTTTTTGGCGAGGTCATCCCAGATGGCAAGCGCACGCTCGCGGCCTTCGGCGCTCATCACAGACATGGCGGAGAGCGCGGCGAAGTAGAGCGCGGTGTCCGCCTGCGGTGACTGGGCATGTTCCTTGGCAATGATTTCGAAGCTGGTGCGGGCGCTGGCGAAGTCCTCGAGCTGAAAGTGGGCGCCGGCTTCCTTCATGCGCACCTCGGGCAGCAGCGGGCTTTTCGGCCAGGCTTTAGCAAAGGCGGCGCAGTCGGTGATGAGCGTTTTGAGGTCGCCGCTGATCTCTCGCATCCACAGGCGGGTGTGGTCGAGACGCTGGGCCAGCTTGTCCCGGGCCTCGGAGGCTTCCTCTGGCAGGCGGACGGCTTCGACGATCTTGCGGGCTTCATCCGCCTTCGGCGGCTGACTTTGCAGCAGCCATTCGACGAGGGCGAGCTGGGCCTCGGCGAGACGCGGATGCCACGGCCGCTTGGTGATGAAGGTGCGCAGGCTTTCCTCGCCATCGTCGTGACGCTGCGCGGCGGCTTCGAGGGCTTTTTCGAGCAGCAAATCGGCGGCGGAATCCCCCGCGACATCCTGGCTGCCGCCCGCAGCCTCCAGTTGAGCCAGCAGGCCCAAGTAGAGCACCATCTCGCCACCTTTGAGAGCCGAGACCGCGGCATTGAAGAGCGAGCGGCGGCGCTCCGACAGCGAGCCCGCCACATTCGCGGCGGCTTCGAAGGATTCCTGCGCAGGGCCAAAGTCGCCACGGCGGTATTGGATGCTGCCAGCGAGAAAATCGACGAGCGTGCCGCCGTCCTCGCCGCTGAATCGATCGCGCCATGTCTCGGTGAGTTGTAACACCCGGAGATCAGCCTTCAGCCCAGCGTAGATCTCCATGGCGATTCGCAGGGCGGCGCTAAGACGCGGGTGATCGGGATGAAGTTGGAAAAAGCCCTCCAGCAGGCCGGCGGCCTCGACGGGGCGTTTTTCTGCCCGCAGCCATTTGGCGAGGATGAACTCGGCATGGCCACGAAACTCGCCGCTGGCCTGCTCGAGAACCGGGGAGGCTTCGGGCGTCTGCTGAGCCTGGCTGCCCTGGGTGGCCCAGCGGGTGATGACCTCCGGAATCACGCGCGGGTCGGCTTGTGCCATCCAGGCGCGGTCAAGCATGTCAAATGCAGGGATCCACCACTCGCTGGAAACCGTGCCGTCCAGCATCCTCACCAGGTGGGCGATGGCTTTCTCGGGGTGGTTTTCCTGCAACCACACCTCGGCCAGCAAAACCCCGGCAGCATGGCGGGCCCGTTCGCCGCCGGTGGAGAGGCTCAGCACCTTCTCAAGGGTCTCCCGTGCCTCGGTGAACTTGGCGGACAGCAGCAGGCAACGGGCGCGGATGAGTTCCGCGGTGGCATCATCGGGATCACGCCCATGGTCGAGGAGATCGAGGGCGGCACGAATCTTGCCCGCGCTGATTTCGATCTCTGCGAGCAGCAGTCGCGCATGCCGGCGGATGTTCGCCAGCTCATGGACGAGGAGAGGTCCGATCTCATCGCGGGCCGCATCCCGCTCGCCAAGCGAGGCGAGCACCTGCCCGAGCAGCAGGCTGCCGGCAGGGCTGAGGACTGGGTTGCCACTGGTGAGCTCCTCGCGGGCCTCGGCGAGGTGGCCGCGAAGCGCATGGGCCTGTGCCAGCCAGAAGTACTCCTCATGTAGTTCCTGGGCTTCGGCCAAAGCGAACACCTGGGCTGGCTTGCCGGCACGGGTCCAGGCCTCCGCGGCGAAGGTGGCGACCTGCTGGCGGAAGGTTGTGGCGAGCGATCTGCCTTCGAGCAGGCGCTCAGCCTTTACCGCGGCCACCTCCGGCAGCCCGTCTGCCAAGGCCTGCTGGGCCGCGCGAAAGGCGGGCAGCTCCTCAAGCGCTGCCACTTCGGCGGCAGACAGGATACGGCAACAGGCAAGCAGGATCAAATAGGTGCGGCAGAGCATGCAAAGCAAAGCTTAGGCGGGGTTTGAAAGGCTGGCAACGCACCGCATCCATGAAGTTGCGGCACCTGCAGCGAACCTTTCCGGTTCATGGGACTGGATGCAGTCGTTTCATGCTAGCGGCGCGGCTCGAGGAGGATCATGGGTTGCCATCGGTGACGCACGGGCTAATCTCCCTGCCCTCCCCCCAAAAAATGCCCGATCTGGAAAACCCCTTCCAAGAAACGCTGCTCTCCCGTCACCGGGCGGAGCCATGCACCGTCGTTATCTTCGGTGCCACCGGCGATCTCACCAATCGCAAGCTCATCCCCGCCCTTTACAACATCGCCGCCAGCGGTGACCTGCCGCCACAGTTCAAGGTGGTCGGCTTCGCACGCCGCGACAAGACCGATGAGGTCTTCCGCACCGAGTTGGAAGCGGGTAATCGCAAAAACAGCCGCCAGGGCCACAACGACGAGCTTTGGGCCAATTTCGCCCAGAGCATCCATTATCACCGCAGCGAGTTCGAAGACCCGGCGGGCTATGTAAACCTCAAGCTGCAGCTCGACAAATTCGACCGTGAACGCGGCGAGCCTGCCAACCGCCTCTTTTATCTGGCCTCCGCGCCCGAGGCCTTCAAGCCGATCCTCGAAATGCTCCGCGCCACCGGCCTGAATGAAGGTGTCGGCGGCAAGTGGGCTCGCGTGGTCTGCGAGAAGCCCTTTGGCAAGGACCTCGCCTCCGCCAGGGCGCTGAACGAGGTGGTGAACGCCACCTTCCACGAAAGCGACACCTACCGCATCGACCATTACCTCGGCAAAGAAACGGCGCAGAACATCATGGTGCTGCGTTTTGCCAACGCGCTGTTTGAGCCGAACTGGAACAACCGCTACATCGACCAGATCCAGATCACCTGCGCTGAAAACCTCGGCATGGAGGGCGGCCGCGGCGGCTACTACGACACCGCCGGCGCGCTACGAGACATGGTTCAAAACCATCTCTTCCAACTCCTCAGCCTCGTGGCCATGGAGCCCCCCACCGATCTCAGTGCCGACAGCGTGCGCGACGAGAAGGTGAAGGTGATTCGTGCCCTGCGCCCGCTCGTCGGCCCGGATGCCGTGGGCAAGAATGTAATCCGCGCCCAATACACCGCCGGCAGCGTCGATGGCGTGCCGCGTGTCGGCTACCGGCAGGAAGACCGCGTGAATCCCGAATCGAAAACGGAGGCCTACGTGGCGCTGCGCCTCTTCATCGACACCTGGCGCTGGCAGGGCGTGCCCTTCTACATCCGCGTGGGCAAGCAGCTCCCGAAAAAGGCCACCGAGATCAGCATTCACTTCAAAAAGCCGCCGCAGGTGCCCTTCGCCACGAAGAACCTCATCAAGAACAGCGAAAACACCC
>JBJONJ010000505.1:0-11871 GCA_046051905.1 Verrucomicrobiota bacterium | reverse complement strand
GCGCTGGCAGGAGTGGCCTTAGAGCAGTGCCCGTGACGACCTGGAAGCCGTCGGCCGCGAGGAAGCGGCGCGCTGGTGGAAGCAGTGCCCCGTCCTGGATTACGGGAAGGGTTGGGATGATTGACCCCGCACGTTGTTCACGCTTTAGGGAGTTATTGAAGACTCTTTGAACACGCTAAAGCGTGAACAACGTACAGTCTCTCCGCATGCCCAACCGCCGCCAATTTCTCTCCACACTCACTTTTGCACCGCTGGCCCTTCGCGGCCAGGATGCGCCGAAGTTCCCACCTACACGCATCATCACGAAAGGGCCGGGATTCCACTGGTTCGCCTACTACGACAAGCTGCAGTTCTCGCCGGACAACCGCTTCGTACTGTCGAACAAGGTCGGCTTCGAGCATCGCTCACCGACGGCAGACGATGTGATCGAGGTCGGCATGGTGGACATTCAGGATGGCGACAAATGGATTCCGCTCGGCAAGTCGAACGCGTGGAACTGGCAGCAAGGCTGCATGCTGCAATGGATTCCCGGCACGGAGTCGAAGGTGATCTGGAATGACCGCGAGAAGGACAAGTTCGTGAGCCACATCCTCGATGTGAAAACGATGGAGAAGCATACCCTGCCCTTCCCGGTCTATGCTTTGAGCCCGAATGGCAAGGAAGGCGTGAGCTGCGACTTTTCCCGCGTGGCCGATTGCCGTCCTGGATATGGTTACGCGGGTATCAAGGACCGCTTTTTGGAAGACATGGCTCCCGAGGGCAGCGGCGTGACGCATGTGAACCTCGAAACGGGAGCGGAGAAGCTCATCGTGAGCCACAAGACGCTCGCGAACACTGGCCCGGTGATGGAGAATCATCCCGATTCGAAGCATCACGCGTATCATTTGCTCGTGGGGCCGGATGGGAAGCGTTTCATCATGCTGCACCGCTGGACGCAGCCGAAGGGTGGCCACCTCACGCGACTCATCACGGCGAACATGGACGGCAGCGACCTGCGCATCGTCATCCCGAATGGTTACGCCTCCCATTTCATCTGGCGGGATGCCACGCACATCCTCTCGCAGGCCAAGGGCTGGCTGGGAAACAACGACTGGGGCGATTTCCTATTCGAGGACAAGGACAGCGGCATCGTGGAAGAGATCGGCCACGGCATTCTCGATAAAGGCGGGCACCTCACTTACCTCAAGAACAACGAGTGGATTCTCAACGACACCTACGCTCAGGGCGTACGCCGCATCCAGACGCCGCACCTGTATCACATCGCCTCGAAGAAGCGCATCGACCTGGGCTACTTCCCGCAGCCGCCGGAATACAAAGGCGAGTGGCGCTGCGACTGCCATCCGCGCAGCAGCCGCGATGAGAAGCTCGTCTGCATCGACGCTCCCGATGGGGCGAACGGTCGCCAGCTTCATCTGATCCATATCGACGGGCTGCTGACCTGACGGGGATCAATCTTGATCCTCAGCAGTATCGGCAGGCCTGTTTTTCAGGCGCAGCTCCACCTCCTGAATGCGGGCACGGACGACGCGGCGCACTTTGAACTCAGCCTCGCCGAGCTGGCAGCGTTCGCCGGGCTTGGGAACATGCCCGAGATGGGTAAAAAGCAGGCCGCCAATGGTGTCGATCCCGCCGGCCTCCGCCTCGAGGTCGATAGCGAGCTCGTCTTTGAGATGGTCAAGACGAGCACCTCCATCGAGCAGGAAGCGCCCGTGGCCGAGATCGCGAATTTCTGCGGCCTCGCCACGCCAGGGAGCGGCATCGTAGAGCAGCCAGTCGGCAATTTCACGACGGCTGATCATGCCTTCGAGGCCGCCGTATTCGTCCACGATGATGAGCGGCGTGGTTTTGTCCCGCAGATGTTCATTGAGGGCATCAAGGATGGGCATCGTCTCGGGCACAAAGGCGGGCGTTTGCAGGCATGCACGCCAGGAGGGACGTCCGGCGAGCTTCCACGCGGTGGCATCCACGATGCCGAGCACACTATCCGGCGTCTCGCCATACACGATGACGAAGCGTCCGGCGGCCCGCTCCAGCATGGCGCTCGTTTTGGCCTCGGCATCCTCGGCGGACATCATCGGCAGATCCACTCGCGGCACCATGCAGTCACGCACGGTGAGTCCCTCGATCTCCAGCGCCTCGTGGATCATGGCGCTTTCCTCGCTGCCGAGGAGGCCCTGCTCTTCACGCATTTCCACGAGCGTCTCAAATTCATCGCGGGTCACCGGCAGCCTTGTCTTCACATTGTGCGGCACCAATTTGAGCAGCAAGGCATCTGCGGTGCGGTCCACGATGCTCGTGAGCGGATCGAGCACGCGGCGCAGGGGACGCAGGAGGCGGAGGCTGGCCAGCAGCACCACAGCGGGCGAGCGGGCCGCGAAAAACTTGGGCACGATGTCTCCGAGAATCACCGTGCCGAGGAATAGCAGGGAGGATGCCAGCCATGGATTCCAGCCCATGGCTTTGAGCGGACCGGTGACGATCCACACTCCGATGGCAGCCAGCGAAAGGTTCAGCGCGGCGGAAAGGAGCTGCGCTTGTTGAAGCGGCGCAAAGGGATTGGCGCTGATTTCCCGCAGGTGACGGGCCACGGAGCCTTCGCCAGCGGCCTGAAGCTGTTTTTCCACGTCACGCACGCTATGAATCGCCGTCTCCGCCGCGGAAATGACCGCGAGCAGGGCAAGGAGGGCGAAATAAAGCAGGAGAGCGGGAATGAGCATCGGTCTTGAGGCAAGGCCGCAGCCAGTTTGAAGCGCGGAAGGCCTGCGAGCAACCTTCGTTCTTGCCAGAACAGGGGCGATTTGATAGTCACCGCCTGCTTATGCGCCATTTCATCGCTTCCATCCTCCTGCTCGGTTCCGCTGCCACACTCAGCGCAGCGGATAAACTCAAAGTCCTCATCGTGGACGGCCAGAATAACCACAAGTGGGACATCACCACGCCGGTGCTGAAGCATGCGCTGGAATCGAGCGGCGCCTTCACCGTCGATGTGAGCACTTCCCCGCCGAAAGGATCGCCCGCGGAGGCCTGGCATGCTTTCAAGCCCGATTTCACCGCTTACAAGGCCGTCGTGAGCAACTACAACGGTGAGCCCTGGCCGCAAAATGTGCGCGATGCCTTCACCAAGTATGTCGCCAGCGGCGGTGGTTTCGTCTCCGTGCATGCGGCGAATAACTCCTTCCCCGATTGGAAGGAATACAACGACATGATCGGCGTGGGAGGCTGGGGCGGTCGAAATGAGAAAAGCGGCCCTTGGCTCTATGTGAAGGATGGAAAACTCTTCCGCGATACCAGCGCAGGCAATGGCGGTGCCCACGGGCCGCAGCACGAGTTCATCGTCGAGATCCAAAACAGCGATCATCCCATCACCCGTGGCCTGCCAAAGCGCTGGCTGCATTGCAAAGACGAACTCTACAGCAAGCTCCGCGGCCCCGCCGAGAATGTCGAAATCCTCTCCTCCGCGAAATCCGACCTCACCGCCGTGCAGGAGCCGAACAACCTGGTGCTCAAGTATCACCAAGGCCGCGTCTTCCACACCACGCTTGGCCATGCGGACTACTCGATGCTGGATCGCGGCTTCTTCACCCTGCTGCAACGCGGCACCGAATGGGCTGCCACCGGTGATGTGGAGCAGACATCCGCTGTCCCGGCGGATTTCCCCACCGAGACCGCTGTGAGCGTCGTGAAGCTGGAAGGTTATCCGAAGCAGGAGGCTCCAAAACAGAAGAAATAATTTCTCTTCGCCTGAACCACTCTCGTTTGAGAGTGGTACCCCGAGAAGGACTCGAACCTTCGACCAATTGATTAAGAGTCAACTGCTCTACCAACTGAGCTATCGAGGCATTTATTCGTTGGAGGTGGGGTGATTAGACGGGTGGAAGATGAATGCAAGCTGGATTTTGCAGCCAGCGCAAGCAGGGGGGCGTCATGTGCTCAGCAGGGTGGTAAGACGAACTTGAATTTGAATTTCGCCCCTGAAAGCGAACATCTGTAATTCATCGTGAGAAACATTGCTTTTCGACCTGTTTCATCGTCTCCATCCATTTTTGTGTCATCCGTGGAAGCCAGAAGTTGCACATCGGGCTGGGGACCTCGAAAAACAATACGTCCACAGGGCTGAAGCTCGTTCGTGACATCCGGTTGTGCCGCAACGGACCTAGCGATGATTTGCACTGGCTGTTCACTGCCTTTAGGACCAAAGCCCCCCTGAAAGGAGCGTTGAAAATCCGCACATGCGAAGGATCAAGCCGCGCATTGAAATGGCGCATGGATTGCTGCTATAAGAGTCGCATGAAATGGCCACCCCAATTCACGTCCCAGAATGAGGAGCTGCTCTTTGTCGGCCTGTGCATTCTCGCTGGTTTGCTGCTGATTTCCTCAGTCCGCATCTTACTCCTCCTCCGCCAGCGCCGGAAACTGGCGGAACGCATGCAAAAGCTCGAGAAACAGATCATCGACCAGCAGCACAGCATTCTCGACATCCGCTCCGACGCGAACGCGTGGCGTGGTGAGATGCAACGTCAGTTTGACGCCTTCCGTGCCGAAGCAGCGAAGCGCATCGAGGATGCCGATCTTCGCACTGCTAGCACCTCGAACCGGCTCGACATCGCCGCCGAGCAGCACGATTACCGTGTTTTTGAGCTGCAAGCCTCGCTGGACGCCACGCGTCGGCTGTCTGCCGAATTGCCTGCCGCCAAGGCGCGGATCATCGAGCTAGAGAAACTCCTCGCCAACTCGGCCGGAACGTGTGTGATGAACGGCTCCCCGGCCCTCAGCCACGAGAAGGAGGAGAGACTTGCCATGGCCACCAAGGCGATCTCCTCGCCCAACAGCCTCCCCATGCTTCCCTCCATGGAAACTCTGCAAGCCCAGCCTATGGTAGAAGCGGCGGCGCTAGGCGGCCAAGCCGCGGATTCCGTATGGCAGCTTCAGTAGCATCATACCGAACTGCAACGCGTCCTTCTCCTCACCCGCCGCTGCAATCCCGTCGTCCGGGCCAAGATACGCAGGCGTTGAGCACGCCAGGGGGAATTGTGAACGTAGAACGCCTCCGGGCTTTTCGAAGCCTTGCTGCCGCGATGTGGCACGAATGGCACAGAGCCTGCGCGATTGGTGTCATTCAGAGCGTAAAAATAGCCTGTGAACGGAGTTTTTCTTGTGCCCCGTTTGCTCCACGCTAAACCCACAAAGTCGTCCATTTCACGTCAAACCCCACTCCCTCGCCCCCCGCCATGTCCGTCGTCTCCAAAGGTCTTGAAGGTATCGTCGCCGCTGAAACCCGTCTCGGTGAGGTGAAAGGAGCTGAAGGCATCCTTTTCTACTGCGGTTACGACATCAACGAACTCGTCAAGCTGACCTACGAAGAGGTCGTTCACCTGCTTTATTACAACAAACTGCCCACCCAGGCGGAGCTCGACAAGCTGACCACCGCCCTCCGCGCCGAACGTGAGCTGCCTCAGGGCGTCATCGAGTTCCTCAAGACCGCGCCGAAGACCGCCAAGCCCATTGACATCATGCGCACGGCTGTCTCCATGCTCGGCTGCTACGATCAGAAGCGCTTCGACATCGACGTCGGCGAAAACCTCGCCAACGCCATCCGGCTCACCTCGCAGATCGGCGTCATCGCTGCCTACTTCCACCGTGCACGCCAGGGCCTCGACCTCCCGCCGGTGCGCAAGGACCTCTCCGAGGCCGCCCACTTCCTTTACCTCATGAATGGAGAAGTCCCGTCCAAGGACGCCGAGCGCACGCTCGATATCGCGTACATCCTTCACGCCGAGCATGGCTTCAACGCCTCCACCTTCACCGCCCGCGTCGTTGCCTCCACCTTGAGCGATATGTACTCCGCCATCTCCGCCGCCATTGGCGCCCTGAAGGGCCCGCTCCACGGCGGCGCCAATGAAGGCGTGATTCACATGCTTCAAGAAATCGGCAGCCTCGACAAGGTGGACGCCTGGGTGGAAGACGCCCTCGCGCAGAAGAAGAAAATCATGGGTATCGGCCACCGGGTTTACAAGGTGCTCGACCCCCGCGCACCGCATCTCCGCGACATGGCCATCAAGCTCACTGAACAGCTTGGCGAGGCCAAATGGATCCAGATGTCCGAGCGCATTGCCACCATCATGCGGGAGAGGAAGAACCTGAACGCCAACGTCGATTTCTACTCCGCCACCGTCTACTACAGCCTCGACATTCCGACGGACCTCTTCACGCCCATTTTTGCCATCGCCCGCATGAGCGGCTGGACCGCCCATGTGCTCGAGCAGTGGAGCGAGAACCGCCTCTTCCGCCCGCTGAGCGAATACGTCGGCAAGCCCTATGGGCAGAAAGTGGTGCCAATCAACGAGCGCTGAGATTCCTGAGCCGGGAATCCGATGAAAGCCTCCCTGCACACGCTCCAGCTCCGCGTGCCATTCCGCATCGCGCACGGAGTCTCCTTGACGCGGCAGGTGCTCAGGCTGCAGGAGGGAGATCACATCGCCGAGGCTCCCTTTGTGCCCTACTATAACGAAGACCCAGCCGAGACACTTCGTCTCGTCTCGCTGCCGGTTTTGCCACAGCGGCTGCCCCGCGCCGCCTCGCTGGCACTGAATCTCCTCCGCCACGACATCGTCTGCCGGGCCCAAAACATCCCGCTGAGAGCTTTTGCAGCTCAAAAGCTCGGCTCTGGAGGCCCGACGCCGCCCGCCTGCCACTCGCTTGGCATTCCCGAAGACTTGCATGCCTTTGCTGAACGGGTTGAAGAACTGGCAAAGCAATTCCGCGTGCTCAAACTGAAGCTCGGTTCGGGTGATCTCGGCCTCGACATCGCCACCGTCTCCACCGCCCGCTACGCGGCGCCGGATGCCGACTTTCTGCTCGATGTGAACGGTGGATGGGACCCCGTGCAGGCCCCTGCCATGATCGAAAAGCTCGCCGAGTATCAGCCCGCCCTCATCGAGCAGCCCATCCACCACTCGCAAGGCATCGAGGTTTGGGAAGATTTGCGTGCCCGTCTCCCCTCCCGATGCCCACCGATCTTCGCCGATGAAAGCGTTCAAAACGCCGACGATGTGGCGGAGCTCGCTCCCTATGTCGATGGCGTGAATGTGAAGTTGCTGAAGTGCGGCAGCTTTGACGGAGCCATTGCCATGATGACTGCCGCGAAAGCTGAGGGCCTCAAAGTCCTGCTCGGCTGCATGGTTGAGAGCAGTCTCGGCACCACCGCCGCAGCCCACCTGGCTCCATGGGCTGACTGGATCGACCTTGATGGCCATCTGCACATTGCAGACGACGAGTTTTCCGGCCTAGAAATCGACGCCGAGGGTTGTTTGCAAATGCCAAACCGCCCCGGAATCGGCGCTGTGGCCAGGTGAGTCAGCCATGGATGATGAAGAAACTCAATGCACGATCTGCACCTCGTCACCGACGCTTGTCAGTGTGAAGAAGAGCTTGGCTTGGTCATATGGCAGGCGGATGCAGCCGTGCGAGGCAGGACGACCGGTGACGTAGCCGCTGTGGAGACCAATGGCGCCGCAGTTCAAGCGCATGAACCACGGCATCTCACAATGATAGAGCGTCGATGTATGCGAGCGATACTTGTCCGTGATGACGTAACGACCAGCGGGCGTGCGGTAGCCTTCACGGCCGGTGGAGACGGGAGTGATGGCGATGACTTTGCCGTTCTTGGTGACCCAGGCACGCTGGCTGGAGAGATCGACAGTGACGAGCGTTTCTGGCTCCGCATCCGGATCGCGGCCCAGGAGCACGCGCATGAGGAAGAGGTAGCCTTGCGTGGCGGCGAAGTTGATCGGGTAGCGGTGATAGCGAGAAGTGCAGACGCCGGGCTTCGCGCCGGCTTTCATCAGGGTGACCGCGCCCTCCACATCGCCACGGGCGGCGCAGGAGATGAGTGGTGTGATGCCGCGATCACCTTCCATGGCATTGCGCAGATCCTTGATGGTGCAGCGGTTGATCAATTCCTTCGCGATGGGGCTTTTGAACCGCGTGTTGGGATCGACACCAAGACTGGTGAGAGCGGCGAGCACGGGCGTGTTTCGGCGCAGGGAAGCGACAAGGATGGGCGCCTGATTTTCTCGACCGGGTTCATCAAGATCGACGCCGCACATGGCGAGCACCTGAACCATGTCCGCCTGGCCGCTGCGCACGGCCGCGCAAAGGGGCGTGTCACCAAACAGGGTCCGTTCCGAAGGGTTGAAGCCCATCGCAACCAGCTTGGCGACCTGCTCGACATCGCGGAGCAGCACCGCCTGAAAGACCACTGGCAGCGCATCAGTGCGAGGCCAGAGCGTGGACCAGAAATCGCTCACAGGATCAAGGATTGGACGCCACTTCCTCGGTTCGACGGCCATGTTGGATGGCTGCGCCAGAGCAGGCTGGGCAAGGACGATCCATGGCGCGGGTTGGTCTTTGCTGGCCCAGGAAGTTTCACCCTCCCTCAGCACACTCGAAGCTGGCATCGCAGAAGTAGGCTCGACCTCGAGCTTTTCTAGCGAATGGTGATCCACCGGCTGCGAAGGCTTGATCGACGCCACCGGAGGGAAATCAGCCTCGATAGATTTCACGGGACGCAATTCACCACCGGTTGGATTGGGCGTTTTCACGAATGTCGCCACCACATCCGTCTTGGGAATTTTCATCAGAGAACTGAAAAGTTCATTCTGCTTGAGCATGCCGATCAATGCACCACAAAAGCCAGCGCCAACTAGGTGCGGCAGGCAGAAAGCGACTAGGGTCTGAAACCAGCGGGCTTTCATCATTGCGAATCGGTTACCAAGTTAATATCTCGTTTGATCATATCGTCCAGAGCTCTCTGAAAAGAGGATGAAAAATATACTGTGTTCCAATGAACAAAAATAACCGAACAGGAAATCATGGAAATCACAAGTTCATGTGGGACCTTTCCACCATGTTCGATGCTAACAGATCTTTTCACCTCGCCTTCCGCTGCTCGCGCCAGGCGATGATGGCCTTCACGGTAATGCTCTATTTCGCCTGTTCAGCGCATGCCGTGTTGTTCTATGGCAGCGGCGACTCTTCGCACAACATCACTGCTCCCGCCAGGGCTCACACAGACTCCGGCTGGCAGTATCAGGGCTATTACGGCGCGTATCTCGGCACGATGATCGCCCCGCAATACTTCATCACGGCGCAGCACATGGGCGCACAGGGGAATTCGTTTGTGAGCGCGGGTCTTTTCAATGGCGGCGTGGATGTGACCTACACGATCGACACCTCGGCCAACAGCGGCGCGGGCTACTGGGACATCGCAGGAACAGATCTGCGCATCTTCAGGATCAACGAATACTTCAACAGCTATGCCACGCTCTACACCGGCAGCTCGGAGCAGGGCCTCGAAATGGTCACGATGGGCCGCGGCGGCGTGCGAGGCGCGGATGTGATGGTCTCCGGCACACTGCATGGATGGAAACACAATCCGGGCGACGGAGCAGCCCGCTGGGGCAGCAACATCGTGAGCGATGTCACGACCATCCCGGGCCTCGGCGGCATGCTTGTGGCGTCTTTTGATGCCAGCGGCCCCCAGCATACTTTGGAAGAATCCACGCTCTCGGTGGGAGATTCCGGCGGCGCGGTGTTTGTGAATGACGGCGGCATCTGGAAGCTCGCAGGCATCAATTACAGCGTGGATGGCTTGTTCGACACGAACAACACCACGGATGATGGATCAGCATTCAACGCGGCGCTGTTTGACCGCGGGGGTTTGTATCAAGGCAGCGACGGGCAGGGCTGGACGCTGATCCCGAACATCGGTCCGGACAATCCCTCCAGCATGTATGCCTCACGCATCTCCACCAACGCGGCGGCCATCCAAGCCATCGCCGTGGTGCCGGAGCCTCAATCCGCTCTTTTGATCGCGATTGCGGGCTTGCTGGTGCCCCGCCGGCGCAAGCGCTGAAGCCATCAGGACTTCGGTTTGAGCTCCGCGAAGATCAAACGACCTGCCGAGGTGGTGTGGGCACCGCAAACGACGACCTGCACCGTCTGCCCCAGCAGAGCGGCGGCCTGGTTCACGACGATCATCGTGCCGTTGTCGAGGTAGCCGACGGCCTGATGCCTGTCCTTGCCCAGCTTCGTGAGGGCAAGAGTGAGCTCATCACCCACGCCGAGTTCCACCGTGAGCGCCGCAGTGAGCTCGGGGAAACTCAGCACGGTGATGCCACGCAGACGGGCGACCTTGGCGAGCCCTTCATCACTCGTGAGCAGCCTGGCATTCACCTCGCGGGCAAGCGAGACCAGACGCGCATCGACGGGCAGATCGGCACCGCCGGCATTCTCATGCACGGAAACGCGGGCATCGGGCAACCCGCGAAGCTTTTCGATCAGTTCGAGGCCGCGTTTGCCCTTCTGCGAGCTGATGAGGTCGTCCGATTCCGACAGGCGCTGAAGTTCGTCGAGCACGAACCGCGGCAGGACGACCGTGCCGCTAAGGAACCCCGTGCCGAGAAGGCGCAACACACGGCTGTCACCAGCCACGCTGAGATCGAGCACGACCGGCTCGCCCTCGGAGCCTTCACGGCGAAAGCGCACGAAAGGGATCAGGAAGGCAAAATGATCGCGATCACTGCGCAGCGCGAAACTGATGCCAAGGAAGGCCAGCGAGCCGTAGATGCACACCTCCACGATGGTGCGCATCATCTCGGCATTGGGCTGGTTTTGAAAGTAGGCGAGTTGGAAGACGCCGATGCGAGTGACCAGCCAGGCGCAAAACAGCCCGATGGCGAGTCCCACCGTGGCGTGGGAGAAGTCACGCAGCGTGAACCGCGCAAAAACGACATCCAGCCCGAGCAGCACCCCCATGTAGCCAAGCCCCAACAGCGCTCCGACCCATGCAGGCTCCTCCATGCCGAGGGCGATGGCGATGCCCACAAAGACGGACAGCGCAAAAAACATCGCCCGCACGAGGCGGATGGACCAGGAAGGCTTCATAAGTCTCCGGGCATAACGGGTAACGCGGCAGGCCGCAAAACAAAAATGCCCGGTGAGAAGTCTGCGGCAATCAGACGAACTTCGTCACACCGGGACGCGGGATGGGGCCGGGGTCGAATTTGTCGCCAAACTGCAGGGTGTCCGGCGCGAGGTCCTGCTTCGAGGAAAGGATGGCGATCACCGAAGGCGCTTTGGTGGTCGCCACAGCGTCCTTGCCACCTTTTTCCTTCTTCGACTTCCTCTCTTCAGGAGCTGCCGGTGGTGGCGCATCGGCTGACCAGAGGAGTTTCTGACCGGTGTAGGCGGCCTCGCGGCCCATGATGGCAATCAGAGTGCTGCTCATCATGCGGTCACCATCATTGATGACCTCGCCTTTGCGGATGGCGTTGAAGAGCGCCTCGTGTTCGAGGTCATACATGTTCTTCTCGTCGCCACGCCAGCGCCAGCGCTGCTCACCATCGATGAAGGGAGCAGACCCCTTGCCGACCACGAGACGTCCTTTCGTGCCGCTCACGACATCAATGACCTCGTTGTGGCAGCCGACGATCTGACGATTGGTGATGTGGCAAAGGATGCCGCCCTCCCATTCAAACGCTGCGTGGAAGTGGTCGAAAATGTTTCCACCTTCATTCGGGATCTGACGGCCACCCGTGGCGATGACGGAGACCGGCGGCTTGTCCTTCATGGCCCAGCAAATCTTATCGAGGCTGTGCACGGCCTGCTCGACAAGCGAGTCACCGCTGAGCCAGGAGAAGTTGTACCAGTTCCGCACCTGCCACTCGACATCGCCCATGCCGGCGGGGCGGCCGCTGGCGGGCGGCATCGGCTTCACCGGGCCGGCGTAGTAGGTGGCGAGAATGTTCGTGATGTCGCCGATCTGGCCGTCGTGGAGGCGCTTGTAGGCCTCGATGCGGCTGGTGGCGTAGC
>JBJONJ010000504.1:0-9632 GCA_046051905.1 Verrucomicrobiota bacterium | reverse complement strand
AAGATGATGATCGTGTTGTCCGCCAGCTTGAGTCGATCCAGCCCGTCGAGCAGCGTGCCGATGGCGTCGTCCATGCTCTGGATCATCGCCGCGTAGGTAGGGCTGCGCTGCGCGTCCTTCGGGTCAATGCGGCCGCGATGCGTCTCGATGTTTGCCTTCTTCGCGTCAAAGGGCGCATGCACGCTGAACATCCAGTAGTTCATGTAGAAAGGCTTGTCCTTCGTCTGCTCCATCCACGCCACTGCCTCCGCCGCCATGCGGTCCTCGATGTGCTCGCCCGGCGACTTCTCTTTGAAGTTTGTGAACTTCCACGGCGCAACAAAGCTGCCCGCAGGCCCCGGCCCCGGATGATGCGGCAGATCAAAATCAAACCCCTGCTGCAACGGCGAATATGGCTCCGGCCCCAGATGCCACTTGCCAAAATGCGCCGTAGCATAACCCGCGTCCTTCAGCGTCTCCGCCAGCGTCCGATACTCCGTCTTCAACCGCGTCACCGGATCCGGCTGAATGGCCTTCTGATCCACTGGAGCCTTTTTGCCCGTCGTCGCCTGCAAAACGACCTGCGGCACATGGCAGTTCGGCACCGTGATCCCTGTGCGCGCCGGACTCTGCCCCGTGAGCAAGGCCGACCGCGTCGGCGAGCACAACGGACTCGCCGAATACGCCCGCGTGAACGTCATCCCCCGCTTCGCCAACCGCTCGACATTCGGCGTCTGGTAATACGCCGTGTGGCCATACAGCGTCGTGTCACTCCAGCCGAGATCGTCGGCGAGAATGACGATGACGTTCGGCTGCGCCGAAAATGACGAATGAAGAATGGCGAATGACGAAACTAAAAGGAGATGAGAGCGAAGCATCGCGCCCTGAAACGTCGTTCGCGGCCGGACATTCCGGCAAAGAGTGTGTCGGATTTGGAGATGTTACCGAGCACTCTTTGAGGGGGCTTTCACGAGGGGAATGGTTCCCGAAAGCAGTTCGTCTTCTCGATCAAATAGTTGCAGAGCCTGCTCGTATTCCGCTTCTGTTTTGTATTCATTCTGCATTACTCGGCCTGCGGAGAGAGTGGAGATGATTTTCGGATGTGCTGCTGTAAGGTCAAATAGGTAATGACTGCGCATAGCCCCGGTGCCAGACCACTTTAATGTCGCCACATATCTAAACTTTACATCTTTGCCAGACACGAGCTGTCCTTCGTAAAGTTCTGGCTGCGCCGCAAAGAAAGGAGAGAACCATTCAGACTTCTCACTCGTCTCGATAGCTCAGAGTATGGTCCCGATGGTCTTTCCAAAACTACGTTCCTCAGGATAGATGACCTGAGCCACCCTGCGACCATGGACAGAAGCGATGATGGCCAGTTTAGGTTCTTTTTGCTTCTCGACCCATGTCAGAGCCTTCTCTGTTGGTTCGAAATATTGATCATCAACATACTGCATGAGTCTGTCCAAGAGCGAAAGCCGGAACTCGACTGTAACCTTGGCTGTCCAGTTTGGACCTTTACCCCAACAATATAGATAGCAGTCTTTGGGAAGCCCGGACCATTGATCTTCCTGAGCATGAGCTAAGGAGCCGATCAGGAGCAGTGAATAAAGCAGTGTTCGCATCTGGTTGGTCGCAAGGGCGCGACAAATTTAACGCCTCTTCGCCCGCACCTCAATCTCGCGAATCTCCGCAGCACCGGGCAGGTGAACGCGGAGGTGGATGATGCGGGCGGTGGCGGGGATTGGGAGCGTGTGGGTTTGCCAGTCGGCGGTGGATTGGAGTTCGAAGGGGACGCGGTTGGCGGGGAGGAAGTCTTTGTCACCATCGGCACGCCAGGCGATGGCGGCGGGGCCTTGGGCGGTGGTTTTGAGGGTGAGATGCAGCGCGGCGGGGGGTCGCACTTTGAGCTGGCTGTTCGTGATGAAGCAGCCTTTGGCCGCTTTATCAGGCGTGAGGACGAGGAGGCCGTCTTTTTCGATCAAGCTGCCGCCGCGGGCCATCCAGCCGAGCGTCTTCGCGGTGTCGGGCTCGGCTTTGGCGGCGGGTTTCGGCACGGTCTTGCCTTCGAGATAGTGATCGAAGTAATCGTTCCATGTCGCGGCCATGGGGCCAAGGGCCATGCCGGGTGGCGTGAGGCCGCCGGCCCAGGTTTTGAGCTTCCCGCGGAGTCGCGTGGCGATCTCGGGGTGCTTCGCGGCGAGGTTGTGCTTCTCCTCGCGGTCGGTGGCGAGGTCGTAGAGGTATTCGCGATCACCGCCGCGCAGGAGTTTCCAGTTTCCTTCGCGAATCGCGCTCTGGGCCATCCAACGCCAGTAGAGCGCGTCGTGCGGCGGAGCTTTGTTTTCGCCAGTGAGGTGGGGAAGGAGATTGACGCCATCGAAAGTGGCTGCGGCTTTAGCCGCAGCTTCTGGAGCTAAAGCTCCAGCCACTTTGACCGCCGTCGCCGCGAAATCGAGGGCACTCACGGGATGCTCATACGTCTGCCCACCGGGAATCGTGCCGGGCCAGGCGATGAGGAAGGGCGTGGACATGCCGCCTTCGGCCAGCATGCCTTTTTCGCCATTCAGCGGCGTGTTCAGGCTGCCGTCCCAGCCGCCGGCATCGCCCTGGAGCGGCGAATCGACCTTGTGGATTTTCAGCGGAGCGCCGTTGTCGCCGATGAAGAAGATGAGCGTCTTCTCGGTGAGGCCGTGTTTCTTCAAAGTGCTCGTGATGAGGCCCACGCCGTCATCGATGGCGGAAAGCATGGCCAGTGCGGCGCGGCGTCGCTCGGGCATCTCGCCGGGAAAGCGGTCCATGTAGCGCTTCGGCGCATCCAGCGGGGTGTGTGGGCCGCGATAGGCCACATAAAGGAAGAACGGCTGATCGTGGTAGCGCTCGATGATCGACGCGGCGGCCTTGGAGCAGCCATCGAGGTGATATTCCGTCGGCGGCAAATCGCTCATCGGGCGATCTTGGCCATCGAGCGTGATGTTGGCGGAAAAGGGACGCTGGGCGTTCTGCGAGAACACATGCTTAAAGCCATGCCGCGTGATCGCGTCCGTCGGCCCGAGGTGCCACTTCCCGAACTGCGCGGTGGCGTAGCCCGCGTTTTGCAGCCGCGTGGCGATGGTGGTCTGCTTGTTGAAACCGTCGAGCGCGGAGCCGTTGTTATCAAGATCGAAGCGGCCCTGGAAGCGACCCGTCATCACGCCACCGCGCGATGGCACACACTGCGGCGCGGTGCTGTAACCATGCGTCGCCACCACGCCGCTGCGGGCCAGTGCATCGAGGTTGGGCGTCTGGATGTCCTTCACCACGCCGTGAATGCCGAGATCGGCGTGGCCGTGATCGTCGGTGTAGAAAAGGATGATGTTGGGACGCGGCGAAGCCGCGAATGACGAAACCAGAATGAGGAATGACGAAAGGAATGCGGCGAGGAGCTTCATGCTGGACCTGAAACGAAGCCGCTAGCCGGAGATTCCAACAAAGAGTGTGTCGGATCTGGTAAATCGCTCTTTACGGCCAGCGGCCTATTGTTTTACGATTTGGCTGCCATGACTGCGAAAACCGCCTCATCTGCCGCCGCGAAGCTGAACGCCGAATACGCCATCTACAGGCCGAACGGTCGCGGCAACGGAGGCGTGATTCGTTTTGAGTTCAACCGCAGCAAAGGAGCGGTTTTTGTCGATGCGGCCACGCAGAGCGGCGAGAAGCAGTTCGATTGGGAATCGAAGATCACCATGAAATGGGGCCTGAACGATCTCGGTGCCGTTTTGGCAACACTGCAAGGCCGTCAGGAGCAGGCGAAGCTCTTCCACCAGTCCGAAAAGGCCAACAGCACCTTCGAACTGACCTATCGCGACGATCCGCAGAAGGCACCGTTCTTCATGAGCATGTCCCGCCAGGAAGGCGCGACGAAGAACGTGAAGAAGGTCACGATCCCCGTCACCCACGCCGAGGCCGCGATCCTCGACACCGCGCTGCGGGCGGCGATCACGCGGCTGATCGGCTGGTGAGGATCAGGCTTCCTCATCGGGCTTCACTGCTCGCTCGATCCATTCGTAAAGCACCGGCAGCAGGACGAGCGTGAGGATCGTGGAGCTGATGATGCCGCCGATGACGACGGTGGCGAGGGGGCGCTGGACTTCGGCGCCGGCACCGTGGGCGAGGGCCATGGGCACGAAGCCGAGGGCCGCGACGAGGGCGGTCATCATCACGGGGCGCAGTCGCGTGGCAACGCCGTTGAGCACGGCATCGCGGACGTTCATGCCTTCCTCGCGCAGTTCGTTGAAGTAGTTCACGAGCACGAGGCCGTTCAGCACAGCAACGCCACTTAGCGCGATGAAACCGACCGCGGCGGTGATGCTGAAGGGCATGCCGCGCAGGCCGAGGGCGATGATGCCGCCGGTCAAGGCGAGCGGGATGCCGGTGGCGACGAGCAAGGTCTGCCGCACACTGCCAAAGGCGAAAAAGATGAGCATTAAGATGAGCACCAAGGCCGTCGGCACCACGATGGCGAGACGGGCGCGGGCTTCTTGCAGGTTCTCAAAAGTGCCGCCGAACTCGAAGTCGTAGCCTTCGGGGAATTTGACCTCCTTTTTGATGCGCGCGGTGGCTTCATTCACGAAGCCTTCCATGTCGCGGCCTTTGACGCCGACGAGCAAGGCGGCTCGGCGTTGCGTGCGGCTGTGGCGGATGGGATCAACGGCTTTTTCGGTGCGGATGTCGACGGCATCGCCCAGCGGAATCATTCCGTAATCGCCAACACGCAGCGGCAGTGATTTCATCATCTCTTCCTTGGAGCGATCTTCTTCAGGAAGGCGCACGACGATGTCGCGCTTGCGGTTGCCTTCGACGACCTGGCCGGCGACCTCTCCACCGAGACCGGCGGAGACGGCGCGGTTCACCTCGGAAAGCGGCACGTTGTATTTGGTGAGCACGTCACGCTTCACCTGAAGTACGACGGTGCTCGGACGGCCGTCGGTTTCGAACTCGGCCTCGCCGCCGGGCGTATCGTTGATGATGTCTTTGACTTGGTTGGCGAGTTTTTCGAGCGTGTCGAATTCCGTGCCGTAGATGCGCACAGCGAGCTCCGCCTTCGTGCCTTCCATCATCTCGTTGAAGCGCGTTTCGATGGGCTGGCCGAACTCGATCGTCTGGCCTTCATGCTCGCGCAGAGCTTCTTCTTCGATGGCGGCGCAGAGTTCTTCTTTCGTGGTCGGCAGGCCGGGACCTTTGGGCCATTCGCTGAGCGGTTTGTAGAAGACGTAGAAGTCGGTCTCGTTCGGCGGCATGGGGTCGGTGGCCACTTCGCTGGTGCCGCTGCGGGTGAAGAAGCGCGTAACCATCGGGAACTTCTCGCGCACCATTTTGCCGAGCTCGAGATCCTCGTGAAGCGACTCCTTGAGGTTCATGCCGACCTTGCGGTAAATCATGGCCGCGATGCTGCCTTCATCGAGTTTCGGCACGAACTCGGCACCGAGCGTGGTGAACTTCCACCCGCAGAAGGCGAAGAAACCGACGGCGCAGAGCACGACGAGCCAGCGGAGCTTCATCGAGATGCGCAGCAGCGGCTGGAAGATGGCGTTGAGGCCTTTGATGATGAAATTTTCCTTCTCGGCGATGTTTCCGCCAAGGAAGAATGAGCACATGGCGGGCATCAAAGTCAGCGCGAGCAGCAAAGCGCCTGCGAGAGCGAAAATGACCGTCACGGCCATCGGGCGGAACATTTTCCCTTCGATGCCGGTGAGCGTCAAAATGGGCAGATAGACGATGGTGATGATCAAAACGCCGAAAAACATCGGCGAGGCCATTTGCTTGCTCGCGGCCAAAACTTCGCGTGAACGCTCTTCACGCGTCAAAACTCGGCCGAGGTGGTGTTGTTTGATGCCGAGCCTGCGGACGATGTTTTCGACCATGACGACCGCACCGTCGATGATGAGACCGAAATCGACTGCTCCAAGGCTCATCAGATTTCCGGACCATCCGCCCTGCACCATGCCGCTGATGGCAAAGAGGAACGAAAGCGGGATGGCGAGTGCGACGATGAGCGCCGCACGCCAGTTTCCCAGCAGCACGAGCAGCACCACGACGACGAGGATGGCACCTTCGACGAGATTTTTCTCCACCGTGCTCACCGTGGCCTCGACGAGGTCGCTGCGTTCATAAACGATGGTCACATCCATACCCGGCGGGAGTTTTTCGCGCACTTCCTCGAGTCGCGGTGCCACGCGATGACAGACGATGCGGGCGTTTTGCCCCATGAGCATCATGACGGTGCCGAGAACGACTTCTTCGCCGTCCATCGTGGCAGCGCCGCCGCGGAATCCGGCTCCCCATTGCACTTTCGCGACATCTTCGACCTTCATCGGTTGCACGGCGGCACCGAATTTGATGGGCAGCTTGGCGATTTCCTCCGCGGTGCTCACGCGGCCGACGCTGCGGATGGTGAGCTGTTCGCCATCACGGTTGATGATGCCACCACCAGCGTTTTCGACGTTGCCGCCAATGATGTCGGCGAGTTCGCCAACGGTCATGTTGGCGGCCTTGAGCTTGTCGAGCATCGGCTCGACGGTCACCTGGCGCTGATGGCCGCCGTTGCTGTTGATCTCGGCGACACCCTGCACGGTGCGCAGCATGGGTTTGACGATGTACTCGTGCGTTTCCCAAAGGCGCATGAGGCCTTCGCGTTCATCCGCAGGCTTCTCCTTGGCATCCTTCTTCCAATGCAGCGTGTAGTAGAAGATCTCGCCAAGGCCGGTGCTGATCGGCGCGAGGCTGAGCTCGCTACCGGGCGGCAGATCCTGCATGACGGCGGTGAGGCGTTCCGTGACGAGCTGGCGTGCGCGGAAAATGTCCGTGCCGTCCTCAAACTCGACGGTGACCTGGCTGAGGCCGAATTTGGTGATGGAACGTGAGTCGAGCACGCCGGGCATGCCGCTGAGCGCCATTTCAATCGGTCGCGTGACGGCACGCTCCGATTCCTCGGGCGCGAGGGCGGGCACGGCGACATTCACCTGTACCTGCGGGCCGGTGAGATCCGGCACCGCATCGATGGGCAGATGCATGAGTGAATACAACCCTCCGCCAAGCAGGCAGAAGGCGCCGAGCAGCACGAGCGCGCGCTGCCGGACGGAGAATTCGAGAAGGAAATTGAGCATAAAGGCAAAAGGCTAGGTTTCAGAATCTTCCTCCTGCTCTTTCTCTTACTCCTCCTCCCGGAATGGAGGCTGAAAGCCGTTCGGCGGGGGAGGAAGAGTAGGAGTCGGAGGAAGAGGAGGATTACTGAAGTTTTGCTCCGGTGAGCTGCTCAAGCTGGAGACGTGCATCGACGGCACCGAGCTGGGATTCGAGGACGGCTTTGACGCTGTCGATGTATTGGCGCTGAAGCTCGGTGTAGGTCGAAAGCGGCAGTGCGCCCAAGCGGTAATGCTCATCGGCCTCCGCAGCGGCTTTGCGGAAGCTGTCGAGCGTGTCGGCAGGCCATTTGGCGAGCTCTTCAACGTGAATCTTGTAATGGCTGGCCTGCGCGGCGACATCGCGCTCGAGCTGGCGCATCTGCGCGGTGAGCATGACCTCGGCCTGCACTTCCTTGGCTTTGGCAGCATCAATGGCGCCCTTGTTGCGGTTCCAAAGCGGCAGCGGAATGGACACGCCGATGCCGACCTGAGTCTCACGCGTCTCGTTTTGCTGACGCTGGATGTAGGGCTGCACGGTGATGGAGGGCCAGCGCTCGTTTTCGGCGAGTTTCACCTCATAGCCCTGCTGCTGCACATCGATGATGCGGGCGCGAAGGTCGAAGTTCTTTTTGCGTGCGTTCACAAGCAGGGATTCGAGCGCGGGTGGCGGATTGAGCGTGAGGTTCTCCATTTTCAGCTCGAGCGGATGCTCGGCTTTTTCACCGAGGAGCTGGTTCAGTTCGAACCGGGCCGAATCGAGCTCGTTGCGGGCCAAAGTGGCCTCTGCGCCGAGGGTGAGGGCGCTGGCTTGAATGATGCGAGCCTCCAAACGGGGAGCCGCGCCAGCGGGATCGCGCTGTAAAAGCACCTCAGCGAGCGAATGGAAGCGTTTCGCAACCTCGTTGGCGGCTTTCGTCTTCTCCTGCGCGGCAAGCATCTTCCACGAGATGGTGCGCACTTTGGCTGCGAGCGCGGCGCGAAGCTGCTCGAGGCCGAGCTGCGCGAGCTCGATGTCCTTTTGCGCGATGGCTTTGCGCAGCGAGAGACGCCCCGGCCACTCAAAGGTCTGCGTGAGCTGCACAGCCCAGGTGGGTCCATCGGTGACGTTGTTGGTGGCGAGGTCACGCACCCGCCAGTTGCCGACGCCGGTCATGAGATCGGGGTTTTTGATTTCTCCGGCCTTGGTTTTGCCGGCGGAGGCGACATCGATCTGCGCCTCGTAAAAACGAAGCTCTGGGTGCGTGGCGAGGGCTTTTTGGACGAGTGAATTGACACTGAATGGGTCGGCGAAGGCAGTGGAGGCGAGGAGACAGAGAGAAAAAAGAGAGGCTTTCATGGCGCGTTGATTGAAATGGGGTGTCGGGATGCATGCATGCCGGGCACGGGCGGTGATGAATCTGCTTGTGGCAGACCAAAGGAGCTCGAAGCGGTGCCTCAGCAGAGCATGACCGTCTTCCCAGCCTTCAGCTCGAGGCCGGGGGACCATGCGGGAGCCAGCGTGCTCTGTTTGAGGAGCACTGGCGGAGCCTTCACAGGCAAGTTGATCGGAAGCGGAACCAACGGCACCGAAAGATCGATGATCGTGACATCGTCCAAAACACGACGTGAGGCGTCCTCAACGGTCTTGAAGGACAACACGTGATCGGCACCAGCCTCCGAGGAAGTTTCGGCAAACGCGACGATGAGGGCGCAGAGCGGGTCATGCCCCCGAACCACCGAATCCGCGTGAGCCAGCACCACGGTGAGATCTCCTTTTTTAGAGGCACCAACCTTGACCGCGTGATCACCATCCATCATGGCCGCGGCGAGGACCATGGCCGGCGCGATTCCCTGTGAGGAAAACAACCATGCGAGTAGCAGCAGCGCATGCACGAGCCTTGCGAACGGCGTGTGGGCTTGAGGCTGGTTTCGATGGGTCATGAGACGGGTCAACTTCAGTTGATAACGGCAATGAGGCTCGCCGTCATTCGGCTTTTTGCAACGAGCGATGGCAGCAGGGATCGCCGATCACCTCGCCGTCCTGCAGCCCCTGCACCGCGCAGCTGTGGTAGCGATGATCGGTCTCATCGATCCTTTTGACACACGACCAGCGGCCGGAACAGGTGCACTCCGCATGCTGGGGAATCCATTCAAACCGCACCTAGGGAGTGGTCAGCTCGACAAACTGACGTGCATCGACGCCCAGCTTTTCCTCGCCCTCTTTTTGAACAACGCTCGCATCGGTGCCACGCTTCAGATCATCGGCGTAGAGTGCCCACTTGAGCATGAGCCCTTCCAAGTTGGTGTGGTCCATGTTTGAGACATGGATGACCAGCCTGTGAGAGCGGCTTTCATCGGGTGTCTTTTCGTTTTTAATGGTGGCTTTGGAGCCGCGTTCGCTTTCGACTTCGGCATGGAGGGTGAGGTGGCCGGTGCCGGCAGAGGACAGGCTGGTGGTGACAAGGAGGCAGGTGCGAAAGAAAAGGGGTGGGCATAAAGCGGGGGTGGGGGCAT
>JBJONJ010000503.1:0-4033 GCA_046051905.1 Verrucomicrobiota bacterium | reverse complement strand
AAGGACGGCATCTCCCTGCGTGTGCGTGCCCGCGTGACGGTGCGCACGAACCTCGACCGCTTCGTCGGCGGCGCCACGGAGGAAACCGTCGTCGCCCGTGTCGGCGAGGGCATCGTCACCTGCATCGGCTCCTCGATGTCTTATAAAGACGTGCTCGAAAACCCGGACAGCATCTCCAAGCTCGTTCTGGTCAAAGGTGTGGATGCCGGCACCGCGTTTGAAATTCTCTCCATCGACATCGCCGACATTGATGTGGGGGAAAACGTGGGCGCCAAGCTGCAAACCGAGCAGGCCGAGGCTGACAAGAAGATCGCCCAGGCCAATGCGGAAATGCGCCGCGCCGCCGCCGTGGCCCTCGAGCAGGAGATGGCCGCCCGCACGCAGGAGATGCGTGCTAAGGTCGTCGAAGCCGAGGCGCAGGTCCCCCTCGCCATTTCCGAAGCTTTCCGCAATGGCCAGCTCGGCGTGATGGACTTCGCCAAATATAAAAATGTCACCGCCGACACCGAGATGCGCACGAAGATCGCTGGTGACTCTCCTGCGGCGAAGTAATCAAAACCTCAACGGTCTCCAGCAATGACTCCGCCGCTCCTCCATGCCGAGGTGGACACCTTCCAGGTGGCCATCATCGTGCTCGCGGTGATATTCAGCTTTGTGAAGTGGCTGTGGGAGCAGTGGACGGGAAATAAATCGTCCATGCCAGACTACGACGAGGAGCCAGAGCAGCCTGCGCTAGCGCCTCCTTCGCGAAGGAATGCATCTTCGTCACAACCTCCACCGATCCCTCTCTCGCCTCCGCCAGTGGCTGCCGCGCCATGGGAAGAGCTTCGCAAAGCCTGGCGGGAAGTGCGTGAGGCAGCGCAGGCTCAAAAACAGCCGCAACCGCGAACGGTGGCGGCGGCGGCGCGTCGTCCAACCTCGTCGCGCAAGCAGGTCGAGGCAGCTTCGCCTCAGTTGCCGGTTGCTTCTGCTCCCGTTACGGTGCCTTCCGTGCCTCCGGCCACGGTTCAAACCAGTGTTCCGAACACGATGCTGTTCTCCCTGCGTTCACTGCGGCATGATCCCGCCGCTATGCGCCGTGCCATCGTGCTCAGTGAAGTCTTGGGTCCGCCGAAGGCGCTTGGCTGATCCTCTGGGCCGCCACATCGCCCATCTTCGCATACACTTCACGGCCAGCGGCGCTATGCTGCACAAGGTCATCAGAAAAGCGAATACGTCCGGGTTCGAATATGGTGATGCAGCACGAGCCTCCGAAGCGGAAGTAACCTTTCTCGTCGGCCTTGGCCACACTTCGCCCCGGTGTGAAGCCTTGCACAATGGAGCCTACACACGTCGCGCCGATCTCCAGTAGCAACACATCTCCGAGATCGTCCGTGCGCAGCACGGTGATCTCGCGCTGGTTCTCCCACAGAATAGATGGACGACGGCGCAAGGCGATCGGGCTGACTGAATAGAACGGGCCGTTCACCACCTTCGCGGCCGAAGGAGTGCCACCGAAGGGAAAATGAAAGCGGTGATAATCGACCGGGCAAAGTCGTGAGATCAGCATGCTGCCATGCGCGAAGCGCTCCGCGTGCGCCGCATCCTGCAGCAACGCGGCGAGGTCAAACCGGACGCCTTTGATGAAAAAGGCCTCACAGGCCGCGATGTCGGGCAGCACGAAATGACGGCCATCAGCTGGCAAGGCGATGGCATCCGCTCCTGCCACGATGGGACGGGCGGCAGGCTTCAGCTTGCGGTAAAAGAACTCATTGAAGGTGCGGTAGCTTTCCGGCGCATCAGCCAGCTCGCCCACGTCGATGCCATACTGTTGGATGAATGGCACCACCTTCTGGCGACTGACCGCGGCATCCATGCGACTGCCATACCACGACGAGAACAGTCGGCGCTTCACCAGTGTGTGCAGGGGCAGGGCACCGAGTGGATTCTCATACACGAAGCGCAGGAAACCCTCGCCATAGACTTGCTCGGTTTCTAGGCGGCCGGTGAGGCGGTTGTGGAATTCGATGGGCTGGTCGGGCATGGAGGGCCTCCAAAATGGCCGTTTGAAGCGATTTTGCCACCTGAACAAAGTAGGAGACAAGCGTCGCGTCCTGCTCATCATCGCGGCCCTTTCCCGCTCCAGCCCTGATCTTATGTCCGAAGCCGAATCCAGCACTCCCGAACCATCCCAGAACGATGCCCTCGATCTGTCCAGCCTGCGTCTGATGCCCGCGTGGGTCGGTGATTTCGGCAAAGAGGAAAAAATCATCGAGCGTTTTGGTGATCGCGAAGACCGCCCTCAACGTGGTGATCGCAATGAACGCCGTGGCGGTGGTGGTTTGGTGGGGATCGTCGCCCTGGTGGCGGAGGTGGTGTTGGTGAACGTCGTTTTGGAGGGGGCGGCGGCGCGGGGCCGCGCCGTGATGGTCCCGGAGGGTCGCCACGTGGAGATCGTCGTGATGGCCCGGGCGGAGGTCCGCGTCGTTTCGGCGATCGTGACCGTCGCCGCGAAGGAGGCGGTGATTTCCGTCCCCAGCGTGAGTGGGTGCCGATCCCGCAGGACATCCAGGTGACGATTTACCCTCAGGATGAGACGCTCGACACGCTGGCCCAGCATGTGCGCAACACCGGTCATGCCTTCAGCATGTTTGATGCTGCCCGCATCGTGCTGGCAGGTGGAGAGCGTTACAATGTGCGCTTCCAATGCGCCGACAAGCGTCCTGAGCCGCTGTTCAAGACCACCGCGGATGGCGGGCTCTTCCTCACCCGTGACGAGGCGGTCAATCACCTACTCAACAGCTCCGTCATGGATGAATTTTATCGAGTCGAGGACATTGAACTCGAAGTGCCGAAAGGAGACTTCAAATCCGTGGCCGTCTGCGGCATGAGCGGCGAGATCCTCGGCCCTGCCAGCCATCATAGCTACCAGACGAAGCTCATCCGTCTGCATCGCGGGCGCTTTGCCAATATGCAATTCGAGGACTTCAAGCGCCGTGTGAAGACCGACAGCACGCCGGAGACCATCGAAAAGTGGAAGGAACAGGCCAGTAAAGGTCGCCGTTGGGTTTATCTCAAAGGAGAGGTCGCTGAAGGAGCCGAGCCGCAGGCCTTCTCGACCCGCGCCGAGGTGGAGGCACACTTCCGCCGCATCCACGCGGCGGATTCCGTCATCGAACTGCGGGATGTGAACGTTCTCGGTAACATCGACAAGGCCAAGCTCACGCAGGTGCTTTTCATCATGCTGCGCAACGCCGTCGAAAATGCCCGCAAGCACCTCTTTGACATCTCCCAGAAGCTCGCCGCGGGCCTTGAGCGCCGTGGCTTGAAGATGTTCAAGCGCCGCAGCGGCAAGATGTTCGTGAGCCGGGTGCGTCCGCGTGCCGTTGACCCCTCCGTCGTCTTCTCCGCTCCGCTGGCCAAGATCGTCGAACTGCTGAAGCAGAACTCCGGCGGCATGCACCTTCATGCTCTCGTTGAGTCCCTTGCGCCGTCACCGCCTCGTGATGAGGATGCCCCGGTTCCCGCGCCCGGCGAGACGCCCAAGCCCACGCAGCAGCAGATCGAGGTGCTCAAGGACATCCGTTGGCTCACGAACGAAGGTTACGTCATCGAATACAGCGACGGCATGATCTTCCTCGGTGTGCAGGGCGAACCCTTGCCGGCCAAAAAGGACGAAGAAACCCCAAAGGCCGAAAAAGCTGAAAAGACCGCCAGGGCCCCCAAGCCTCGCAAAGACCTCGTTGCGGTGATCGAGGTGCTTGAAGACGTGCTTGAGTGATGTGTGGAGTGCGAAACCATCGCGAATTTGCACTCGCCTAATGCGGTGGTTGGGCGAAAACACGCGGCGTCATGCAAAACGCATCCTCCTCCACACATAACAAGCTCATCGGGTACATCCTCTGGCTGTTTGGTTTCACGGGTTCCCATCGCTTTTATTTTGGCCGGCCGAAGACCGGTGTTGTATGGTTCCTCACTGGTGGTTTGTTTTTGATCGGCTGGATCGTGGACCTGTTTTTGATCCCCGGCATGGATCGTGAGGCGGATCGCCGCT
>JBJONJ010000502.1:0-8078 GCA_046051905.1 Verrucomicrobiota bacterium | reverse complement strand
GTGAATCCGGACAGCGAAACCTACGGCTACATCACCACCACCCCGAAGCCTGGATGGCAGTATGTCAATGTCGTGAACATGCTGCAAACCCGCTACCATGTGCCGGTAGCTTTTGACACGGATGTGAATGCCGCCGTGCTGGGCGAGTATCTGTGGGGCGCCGGTCAGGGGATCGATCCGCTGGTTTACATCACGGTGGGCACGGGAGTGGGAGGCGGCGTGCTGGTACATGGCCAGCTCTTGCACGGCCTCCTGCATCCGGAGATCGGACACCTCATGGTGCCACCGCCAACAAACTCCAAGGCGGTGCAGACCATCTGCCACTGCCCGTTTCACAAAAGCTGCGTGGAGGGCTATGTCAGCGGCACAGCTCTCGCGGTCCGCTGGGGCGTGCGGGCGGATGCCCTGCCGGATGACCATCCCGCCTGGGAAGAGACGGCCGATGTCATGGCCAATGCCCTTTGCAACATCACGCTCACCCTTTGCCCCCGCCGGATCATCCTCGGCGGTGGTGTGATGGAGCAACCGCATATTCTACCGCTCATCCGCGGAAAATTCTCGAAGGTGATGAACGGCTACCTCCGCGTGCCTCAGATGACACGGGAACTGGATGATTTCATCGTCGCGCCCGGCCTCAAGGGCCGCTCCGGCATTCTCGGAGCCCTGGCTCTTGGCGGGTATGTCGTCAGCAAGTAGATCCGATGCATGCCCCACTTTTGCCTTGTGACAGGCAAATCGACCGTGTTACGAACCCGGATTCAATCCTTTGATTAATCATATGATGAAGTGTCACATGCTTGCCGGCCTAGTTTCGTGCATGACCCTGCTGGGAACAGCGACATCAGCCAGCGCGCTCGATTCATTCGATAAAATCGAGGTTCACAGCGCTTTTGGCGTGAAGGAATACCGCCATGTCAAAGTCATGGGCATGACGGACAAAGGGGTGAAAATTGTTCATGATGGCGGCATCGCCGTGGTGCCTGCCGACGCGCTCCCCCAGTCATGGAATGCCAAAAATGTCCCGCCGGAGGCAACCAAACCAAGCTCTGGCAAGCCAGACGAGGGGACCGGTGCAGCGGACACCGTGGTCAAGCCAGCAGCTGTCCTCAAACAATTCGATCCACGGTGCCTGGTATTCATTAAAACGGACAAAGGCAGCGGATCGGGCTTTATCGCCACAGTGAATGGCAAAAGCTATGTCTATACGAATGCCCATGTCATCTGTGGCGGACCTGGAGGGTTCACCTCAAAACTGGTTAGTGTGAAGACCGGAACGGGCAGGACCATCCCGATTCCTTATCGTTTGGAATTATCGGCTGTTTATGACCCGAGCGCCCCCCATGGCCTTGAAGACATGGCCCGGTTTCCTGTGGCGCTGAAAGATGACGAGGTGGCATATGAGTTCGCGGACGAAAATGCCGTTCCCGAAATGGGAGGCAAGGTGACCGCTTTCGGCAACAGTCTGGGCGGAGACGTTCTAACCAAACTTGAAGGACAAATTCTGGCGACAGGCATCGACCGCATCGAGGTCAGTTGCGAAATCGTCCCGGGCAATAGCGGAGGGCCTGTGGTTGACGAGAAAAACCGGGTTGTTGGGATTTCCACCTATGCTGACATTGCCGGAAAGCGGGACATCTGGACGAGCGGCACACGGTTCGGACAAGTGCGGCGTTTCGCCCTGAGGCCGGAAAAAGTCACCAAATGGAGACCCATCACCTATCTGGCATTGATCGACGGATTGAAGCAACTGACGGCTTTTGACCGCGATACGCTGAGCCTCGCAGCAGCTTGCTTTGTCAATCCAAAGCCTAACCGCGGAGGATTTGACGTGCCGACGGTCCAAAAAGGCAATTATGTGGTTCGGCAGATTATCGTGGACGGTTCAACATCCACCCTTGGGGCGGTGATCGCAGGAGGAATAGCGCGGGTGAATCAGCGGCTGGGCGCGGCCAAAAGCACGATTTCGATCGCTGGAGTGACGCCTGTGTTTGCGCAATTTTTTGCGGACGTCGCGGCAGCATCTGAATCACAAAGCAATTCCGTGTCCACAACGGACAGGGCACCTTTCTTGAAACAGTTCATTCCTCAATTGCTTCAAGAGCGGCGGGATGTTCACGAGGAGTTTGTGCGTCAGTCCGCAAGATTTCGTTAGCAACAAAGGACAACCAGCCCGGGAATCCCAAGGTGGCGGAATTGGTCATGGTTAGGTTAAACAGGCGGTCATGTCTCAAGCCGTTCGGGAGGCGCAGTAAAACGAATTTCGGCACCAGAGTCGGGCGGGCGCCCCGCCTCAAAAAAAAACCTTCGGATGAAACAGCACGATTGAATTTCGGCTTGCGGATATATCGCTCATGCAGCTAAAATGATTCACCATGAAGCGCCCCTCGTTTACTCATGCGACCCTCATCTTTTCATTGATTTTGCTGATTTCATGCGACCGGCAGAAACAGTTATTGAATGAGGCAGAGCGGCTCGAGGCCGAATACAGGCAGGCAACAGAGGAGATCCAATCCATTGAACAACGGATTTTGGCGCTTGGCAGTCAAGTCACGAATGCGACCGTGAACATGCAACGCCAGACCGCCGCCGCAGAGCAAATAGCGACATTCCTCCAATCCGAGGTAAGCAGCCTCGAGGGAAAGGTGAAGGCGCTTGAATCGGCATCTAAAGAGTATTCGGCCAAGGTGGATTCTTACAAGTCCAAGTATCTTCGTTAACCCCGCCGATTGATAAGCAACCCCGCTCGTCACCTCCTCGTCACCTCCCTCTCATGGAAACCGGAAAATTTTGGTTCATCGTCATCTTCACCTGCATCGTCGTGGCCGCATTCAGCGGTGTTCAGTATTTTCAAGGTGTGGACACAGCCAACGCCCACGTCGTCGAAAATCGGAGCAAACTCAGCCAGGTGAAAGAGACCCTCGCACTGAGACAGGATGAGTGGACGAAAATCAGCGTGCTCGCAGCCAAGGCACAGGCCGCAGTCTCAAAGGAAGCGCCCTTGAAGGCCCGACGGGATGAACTGGCAAACCAGTTCCGCCGGCTTGAAGGAGAATTCAAATACCTCGTGAAATCAACCCGTGCCGCGGTCAATAAGATACGTGCCGAGGGGGAAGGCACTGAGCTTCCAGAGGTGAAGTTGCTCAATGGCAAAGTCCTCAAATCGGCTAAAATCAAAAAAGTGGAGCCCAACCAATTGTCTTTCATCCACTCGGAAGGATACAACATCGTCACCTACGACCTCCTCCCGGATGAATTGCGTGAGCGCTTTGACATGGGGGAATCGGGACTCGCTGATGAGCTGGAGGACGCGGAGCGTCGCCTGTTCACCCAAAAAAAGTAAAACTGGCTTCCCTGTCTTGTCATCCGATGGTTGGAGACCGGCTCCGGGTGACTTCTACAAGACTTGGCCGACTTACCGCCTTTCATCGGACTCCATAGGGATCAATCATTCGGCTTTTCCAAAGCAAGCCATTCCATGCAGGAGAAAACCGTTTCCGGACTTCCTGCCAAGATCTGCCCGTTTTCAGCCACCGCTCAAGACCAGCCTTTTCACATGGAAGCGATGAGCATCCAAAAACAACGGAGATTCTACATGGTCCAGGTGATCTTCTCCAGTTCGTCCAATCAGAGCCGTGAGCTCGCGAACACAATCATTGGTTCTGCCATGGTAGATTAAGCGCCGCCGTGCTTGGTTTTGATTGACGGTGCCGTCTCGTCCCGTTTGTATCAGCCTCCGCATGACCCAATCCATCCTCTCCCTCATCACGGTCGTGGCACTCGCAGGCGGCGCCGCCGCTCAAGTGGCCTACGAATTCGTCCCGAACTTCATCACACCGCCTCCCGGCAAGGAAACCATTGGCAACGGCCATGGCGAGATCGCCGTTGATTCCTCCGGCAAGATCTATGTGAGCGTCCAGGAGGCGAACGCAGGCGTCCAGGTGTATGGCACCGACGGCAAGTTCATCAAAGCACTGCCGCTGCCACAGTCCCTCCACGGCTTCGTCGTGCGCAAGGACGGCGATGGCGAGTTTCTCTTCGCCGCCGTGCTTGGCGAGCAGAAGGTGATCAAGTGCGATCTGGATGGCAAGGTCCTAATGACCATCCCGACAAGCGAGTTTCCCACCGACAAGATCGGCAAGGGGCTCAAACTCACCAACTGCGACGTCGCTCCGAATGGCGACATCTACGTCGTCGATGGCTACGGTCAGAGCCACATCTTCGTCTTCAGCCGTGAGGGCAAGTTCAAGGCCGTCTTTGGCGGCCCGGGAGAACCCCTCAAACTGGCCAATGCACACAAAATCTTCATCGACCGCCGCTTTGAGCCTGCTCGCGTGATGATCTGCGACCGCGGCCACAAGCGCATGCTGCACACCGACCTTGCTGGCAACTTCATTGGGGAGATCGCCACAGAGATGCGCAATCCTTCCTCCGCCAGCTTTCACGGCGAGCTCATGTGCGTGGCGGAAATCGCCGGCAACGTGAGCGTGTGGGACAAGAACAACAAGCGCGTGGCTGACCTCGGCACCGCTCCGAAGCTTACCAACACACCCGGCATCGAACCCAAAGACTGGCAGCAGGGCGTCGTCACCAGCCCCCACGGCATCACCTTCGACAACGAGGGCAACATCCTCGAAACCGAGTGGAACAAATGGGGCCGCGTCTTGAGGTGGAACCTCAAGAAATGACGCGATCCGGGTTCCCAAATGACGAAAACAGAATGACGAATGTGCCGCCGCTCCGTGACTGGCGGTCATTCGTCATTCGGCTTTCAGCCTTCGTCATTCTCTGCTGCCCCCTGTGTGCGTTTGGACATGCGATCGAGTATCTCACGGCCAGGCTCATCCTCCTGCCGGACCGGGGCGTGCGCCTCGAAATGACGGCAGACCATGCCTCCAACCCGCTGATTCCCGACGAAGCCGCCGCGCTCGCCGCCTTGAAGAATCCTCTCCATTTGAAAAATGGCGCACATTGGCTGCCGCTGAGTGATTTGACCGTTCCAAAGATCGAGCACCATCAGGACTGGTCTCGCTGTGCCCCTCCTAATCTGCCTCCACCGCCTCCCGAGGCCGAGCATGCCCTCATCACTGCCACCTGGGAGTGGAGCCATCCGGGAGACACGCTCACCTTCACGGTGCCCAAGGGAAACATGCACGACGTCTTCTTGTGGCAGCCTCCCACGAGCGAGAAGGACGAATCCTCCCGCTGGATGGTGCTTCTGGCAGGCGATGTGACCCGTGAGATCCCTGTCCTTCCCTCACGGCATCCATTCTGGCTGCTTTTCCTCATTCCCCCTGCCCTGCTGCTGCCGTGGCTGGTGCGACGTCGCCTGGGATGAGGCCTGGTGCCAATTCTCACCCCAAGATTCCTTTTCTCGACTCTTCCCAATCGCAAGGAACCCGCCATTTTCACGTTCCACCCAACCCATGAAGAAAGCACTGCTCTCCCTCGTCCTCCTCGCCGCCGCCTCATTCGCGGCCACGATTCCTGATGCCGCCAAAGTCGGCCAGTTCTACGCTGGCTGCCAGGCCTACAGTTTCCGCCTCTACACCGTCTTTGAAGCGATCGACAAGACCGCCCAGGCCGGCGGCAAGACCATCGAATTCTATCCCGGCCAGAAGTTCGACGACACCGCCAAGTGGGACCACAACGCCACGCCGGAGATGATCGACAAGGTGATGAAGCACCTCGAAGCCAAGGGCCTCACCGCCGTCGGCTACGGCGTCGTGAAACTCGGCAAGGATGCCGCCCAAGATCGCAAGGTGTTCGAGTTCTGCAAAAAGGTCGGTATCGGCATCGTCGTGACCGAACCGGATGTGGCTGGACTCGATGGCATTGAGGCACTGGTGAAGGAGTTCGATATCAAAATGGCCATTCATAACCATCCGAAGCGCCCGCTCGACCGCGCCTACCTCTTCTGGGACCCGAACTACGTCCTCGGTCTCGTGAAGGACCGCGATCCCCGCATGGGTGCCTGTGCCGATGTCGGCCACTGGGTGCGCAGCGGCCTCGATCCTGTCGAGTGCATCAAGATCCTCAAAGGCCGCATCTTTGACAGCCACATGAAGGACCTTACCGAATTCGGCAACGTGAAGGCGCACGATCTCCCCTTTGGCCAGGGCAAGAGCAACATCGCCGGCATCCTCGCTGAATACGCCGCGCAGGGTTATCCTGGCCCGCTGCACTGCGAATACGAGCACAACTGGGAAACCAGTGTGCCGGAGATCACCCAGTGCCTCGACTTCGTGAAGAACTGGAAGCCCGCGAAGTGAGTTTTTAGTTCGGGGTTCACGTTGCGGCTTCGCAGCAGCCCGTTCGGCCGAGGCAGTCATGCCTCGGCTTTTTCGTGCCTCACATCATCACCAGAAGGGCCTCGCGAATCTGCGCCTGCCATTTCGCCAGGTAGGAGAGCGTGACTTGGGCCACTTGGATCTGCTCCAGATCATCCGCAGGCAGCCCGGCGATCAAAGTCTCGCGTCTCGTCTCAATCTCCACGCCCAGCGTCTCCAGCCCCTCGCGGAGCGCCATCTCCTCGTTGGCGAGCAGCGCCTTCACGAGCGCGGAGGATGCCTGCTGCTTCTTTTTGGCCAGCGCGGCGGCTTTTTGCAGCAAGGGGCCGAGCTGTGAAAAGAGCGACATGAGCTCCGCGGAGATCGGAATGGCCCGCCAGGGCACCTGCTGCAGGCCCAGCAAGTGCTTGAGACGCTTCTCGGGAGCCAGCAGGGTCTCGTAGGCCGCGTTGATCTCCGCAGCGAGGACAGCGCTGCCGCCCGGCTGGTCGGGATGGGCCGCGCGGCTGCGCTCATGCCACGCGGCCTGGAGCGTGGATTCATCGAGCTGGGCGGTTCGGGGCAGCCCGAGCAGGGCAAAACAATCGGTCATGGTCTCTGGCGTGGGTGGCCACAGTGACTCCCCAGTCCTGCCGCGCAAGGGATGAATTTTTGTGCAATCTGGGCCGCCCACCTGCGTTTCAGGCCCCGCATCCCCCCAAAAAACCGCACCCCATGAACTCCGACCTGTCCCGTCGCCATTTCATCACCACCGCTGCGAGCACCTTCCTCGGTGTCAGCGCCTCCCGCGTGATCGCCGCGCCCGGCCTGGGCACCTCCCCGCTGAAGCAGGCCGCCACCGCCCGCAATGTGATCTACCTCTACATGACCGGCGGCATGTCCCACCTCGACACCTGGGACCCGAAGCCGGAGAACAAGGACGTGATGGGCCTCACCAAGACCATCAACACCAATGTCGATGGCATTCGCCTCAGCGAAAACCTCCCCCTCATGGCCCGCCAGGCGGACAAGATCGCCATCATCCGCGGCATGAACTCCACGCAGGGCGCCCACGAGCAGGGCCAGTATTACCAGCGCACCAGCTACACCCAGCGCAGCAGCATCAAGCACCCCTCCATGGGAGCCTGGCTCGAAAAATTCCAGGGGCGCGGCAATCCGACCCTGCCCGGCTCGGTCATGATCGGCAATGACAGCCGCCATCCCGGCGCGGGCTTCTTCGAGGCCAAATTCGCCCCGCTCATGATCAACGATCCCGAGGGCGGCATCGCCAATGTGCGCACAAACTCGTGGTTCACCGAGGGCCGCATGCTCGACCGCCTCCAGGTGGCGAAGCAGCTCGACGCCAAGTTTGCCGCCATCTACAACGTCAAAAACGTCCGCGCCTACAGCGACATGTATGACGACGCCATCAAGATGATGAAGAGCGAGGAGCTGAAGGCCTTCGACCTCGACGCCGAGGACAACAAACTCCGCGAAAAGTATGGCCGCGACCGCTTCGGCCAGGGCTGCCTGCTGGCCCGCCGCCTCGTCGAGCACGGCGTGCGCCATGTGGAGGTCACCTTTGGCTCCTGGGACACGCACAATGCGAACTTCACCCGCGTGCCCGAGCTGGCCGACGAGCTCGACGCCGCGCTGAGCACCCTGCTGCAGGACCTTCAGTCCCGCGGGCTGCTTGAAGAGACCCTCGTCGTGCTCGCCACCGAGTTTGGTCGCACGCCGGAGATCAATGCGAACGACGGCCGCGATCACCACGCGCCGGGCTTCACCTGCCTGCTGGCAGGCGGCGGGGTC
>JBJONJ010000501.1:0-20026 GCA_046051905.1 Verrucomicrobiota bacterium | reverse complement strand
AGATCATCATGCCGCTCTGCCCGCGAGGACGCACCGGAGCCATGGCTTTCAGCGCGAGAAACTGCTCCGTGCCGATCTGGGTGACTTCTTTGCGCAGCGGTGAATCGATCTTCTGCCCGTGCTTGCGGGTGATGAAGTCTTTCGGATCAAAGAGATCCATCTGCGACGGTCCGCCGGCCATGAAGAGGAAGATGACGCGCTTGGCCTTTGGCACCATGCCGGGGATGCGGGCGGCGAGCGGATTTGACGCCGCGCTGGCGATGTCGTGCAACGCGAGGGCGCCGAAACCGCAGGCGGTGCGCTGGAGGAGCTGGCGGCGAGTGAAGGTGTTCATGGTTTGACGGGTCGGTGGAGAAATGGAGTTTTGAAATGCAGTATGGATCAAAGTCGAAACACGAACTCGTTCGAGGCGAGGAGGCTGTGGCAGAGTTCGCGCCATTTGATGGAGTCGAGGGCGAGGCGGCCTTTGACGCTTTTGATGAGCGGTTCGACCTGCCCGAGGAAGGCGGAGGCTTCTTCCCGCTCGCTGCTCGTGATGGGGCGGTTCAAGACGCGAAGCCACAGGGCATCGAGACGGGCGAGTTCGTTCGGTTCGTCGGAGATGAGCTTGTCGGCGAGGACGTGGGCGCTTTTGCGGAGGAGGTCGTTGCTGAGCAAGAAGAGCGTCTGCGTGGGGACGATGGTTTGATTCCGCTGACCGGCGATGCCAGCGGGGTCCACGAAGTCAAAGAAGGTGCGCAAACGGTCCGGGCCAGCGCTGGAACCACGGAAAATGGGCAGATAGATCGTGCGCTCGAACTCCTGCGATGGCCGCGGCTTGCGATGGCTATAGTTGGGCGGGTTGACGCCTTTCAATGCGAGGGCGCCGCAGTTCTCGGGATTCTCCAGCACCAGCGCAGGGCCGCCGCTGTCGCGGGTGAGTTCACCGCTGATGGCGAGCAGGGAATCACGCATGGCCTCGGCATCGAGGCGCTGGCGGTTCATGCGCCACAGGAGCTTGTTCTCGGGGTCGAGCCCCAAGGAGCGGCGGTTTTCAACCGCCGTCGGCGATTGCAAATCGCCGTTCCTTGATGAGAGGCGGTAGGTGCGGCTGAGCACGAGAGCGCGAAGGAAGGCCTTTTGCGACCAACCACCCTGCATGAAACGGGTGGCGAGATGATCGAGCAATTCTGGATTCGTGGGTGCATCGCCACGGGTGCCGAAGTAATCCACACTCGGCACGATGCCCGTGCCGAAGAGCTTTTGCCAGATGCGGTTCACCGTCACGCGAGCGGTGAGTGGATTGCGTTTATCAGCAAGCCAGTCGGCGAGCTGAAGACGCCCGCTCTGCCCTGCGGGGATGGTGGGAAACTTATCCCACGAGGCCACGCGGACGGCTCCACGCGGCACGACGTTGCTCGGCGCATAGGGATTGCCACGCACATAAACGGGCATGTCAGCGGTACTCGGTCCATCGCTCATGGCGAAGGCTCGCGGCGTTTTGTCTTTAAAGAATTCCGCGTGGTTGATGTCGGCAGCGAGCTTTTTGAGCTGGGCGTCGAGTTCGTCGCGGCGTTTGGTGAGGGCGTCTTTGTTTCCCACAGATTCAGGGAGGCCAGCAGATTTCTTTTTTGAGGCTGGAGCAGGTTTGGAAACCTCGCGCTCGGCATTGTCGGTGGCTGCGGTTTGTGGTGCTGGCGCGTCAGTCTTGGCGAGAGCAGCGAGTTGTTTGGCCACCACTGCCTTTTCTTCGGTGAGTTTCTTTTGCTCTTCTTTGAGGCTAGCGATGCGCTGCTCGTTCTGAGCTTCGACTTTCTTTCGCGCGGCGAGCTGGACGGGAGTTTCTGGCAAAACGGTGCTGTTGATTGTGCTCCACACGCCCATGTCGGGCATCTTGTGTGACGACGGCGAGCTGCGCAGCATGCCTGCGATGCCGTAGTAGTCCTCGAGGCCGATGGGATCGAACTTGTGATCATGGCAGCGCACGCAGCCGAGCGTCATGCCCATGAAGGTCTGGCCGATTTTGATCATCTGTGTGTCGATGTGATCGGTCTCCATCTTCGCTTTGTCCGGATTCACGATCTCGATATCGCCCACCATGAGGAAGCCGGTGGCGGTGATGTTTTCCGCGCGATCTTCGATGGACTTCGCAGGCATCAAGTCACCCGCGATCTGTTCGCGGATGAACTCATCGAAAGGTTTGTCGGCGTTGAAGGCATGGATGAGGTAATCGCGATAACGCCACGCGTGCTCGGCATAGACGCTGTTCGAGGTGCCCATCATGTCGGCATAGCCGGTGAGATCGAGCCAGTGGCGTGCCCAGCGCTCGCCGTAGGATTTGGAGGCCAGGAGGCGGTCCACGGCACGCTCATGGGCAGACAATGAGACAATCAGATGGGGAGATGGGGAGACCTTCTCTTTGTCTGAGTGTCCGATTATTTCCTTGTCTTTGCTCAGATCGGTCAAGAAGCTCTCCATTTCCTCCAGCGTCGGCGGCAGGCCCGTGAGGTCGAGGGAGACGCGGCGCAGCCAAGTGTAGGAATCCGCGTCAGAGGCTGGGCGGATGCCTTTGGGCTCCTGTTTGGCCAAAATGAAGTGATCGAGCGGATCAAGCGGCCAGGAATTGTTTTGAATCGCGGGAGGCTTGGGGTTGGCAATCGGGCGAAAAGCCCAAAATTTGCGACCTTCGGCGAGATCGATGCCCTTTTTTGCTTTCGCGGCTCCAGCGGTGCGTGGGTCGTGTGCGCCGCTTTTCACCCATTCTTCGAGAATGGCGATCTCGCTGGCTGCGAGCTTGCCTTTGGGCGGCATTTCAAACTCCGCGTCGACATACCGAATGGCTTTGATGAGCAGACTGGCTTCCAACTGTCCCGGTTTGATTGCCGGGCCATTGTCACCACCTTCTTCCCAGCCAGAGCGCGAATCGAGCGCGAGGCCGCCTTTGATCTTGGAGCCATGCGAATGACATTCAAAGCAACGCTGCCGGAGGATGGGCAGGACTTTGGAGTCGAAAAAGGCGGTGTCGGCTGCGTTGGTGAAAACGCAGAGGAGTAGGCAGAAGAATGCGGGCAGGAGAATGTGTTTCATGGCTCATTTGGCCTTTCTGGTTTTCAGTGCGGGCAGGTCCATGTCCTGGCCGGCTGAGAGGATGTGGGAGCGCATGGCATCGCGGGCGGCTTTCGGATCACGACTCTCGATGGCAGACAAAATGGCCGCGTGGTGCTCGATGGCGGTCTCTTTGCCGATGCGGCCGATGGTGCGCATGCGGCTGGTGAGACCGAGTTCGCCGAGCGAGTCGAGCACGAGCCTGTAAATCAGATTCCCGCTCGCATCGGCGATCGCATGGTGAAACGCGAGGTCGCACTGGATGGCGGTCTCGTTGTCAGGTGCCCGCTCCAGCTCGGCGTGGATACGGCGGAGCTCACGCAAGTGCGCTTTGGTAGCCCGTTGCGCCGCGAAAGCGGCCGCATCTGGCTCGATGGAGAGCCGGGTCTCAATGAGCTGCTCGAGCCTCCCGGCCACATCCGGAATCAGGAGCGACAGCGAGTCACTCAGCGGCCTGTGCAAGCGGTCCACGATCTTGATGCCATTGCCGTGCTGAATCTCCAGCATGCCCTGCTGCTCCAGCCGCTTGGTGGCCTCGCGCACGACACTGCGGCTCACCCCGAGTTTTTCAGCGAGTGACCGTTCACCGGGCAGCCAGCGGTCATCCACATCCTCGCTGTGCTTGCCACGGATCAGCTTGGCGAGCTGCTGACACACGGTTTCGACTAGCGAGGCAGGGCGTTCGAGTGAGATGATGTTCATCAGAAAGGTCCGTTGACGATGTTTTCCAGTGGCTCGCCTCGCACCGCCGCCAGTGCGATGCGGGCGGAGGTGGCGCGCATTTCGATCTTCGACTCCACGCTGCAAAACGCCGCATGGCAGGTGACGATGAGGTTTGGCGCTGCGGCTTCCTCCGTGGTTTTCAAAGGCTCGTCCTCGACGACATCGAGACCGGCACCAGCGATGCGGCTCTCACGCAATGCCGCGAGGATGGCGTCTTTTTTGATCACGGCACCTCGTGCCGTGTTCACGATGAAGGCACTGGGTTTCATCCGCGAAAGCTCACGCTCAGCGATGAGATGCCGCGTCTCGTCATTCAGCGGACAATGCAGCGAAAGCACATCGCAGCGCGTCAGCAGCTCATCCAGCGAGCGCACACGCTCGATGCCGACCGCCTTGTCCGCGCCATTCGGCAGATAGGGATCATGGAAGATCACTTTGAAGCCCAGCGCCTTTGCCCGCAGCGCCGTGGCCGTGCCGATGCGTCCGAGGCCGACGATGCCCAGCGTCAGCTCACGCAGGCGGCGCAGCCTCGGCTCCACTCGGATCACCCAGCCGAGCGACTTGGCCTCCGCATCCAGCGGGAACAACTGCCTGCACAGCGCCATGATGAGGGCGATGGCATGATCCGCCACCTCCTCCGTGCCATAGTCAGGCACATTGCACACCGGAATCCCAAGCTGCCTGGCTGCCGCGATGTCCACCGAGTCAAAGCCAACGCCATTGCGGATGAGCGCCCGGCATTGCTTCAATTTCCCCAGGCCCGGCGCACCAATGGGCGTGTTATGCCAGACAATGATCGCCCGCGCCTCGCAGATCTCATCCGTGAAGTCCGCATCACTGGAACAGAGAAACCGCCGCACTTCGGCGGCATCGCCGATGACAGATTTTTCAACGGCAGAAGCAGGGTCGCCAAGCGGTGACTTGGCCCAGTCAATGATGGCAACGAGAGGAAGGGAGGAAGGCATGAGCGCAATTGGTCAGAGGTCAGACCACTGGAAAACGCAACCCCGGGAGAATCTCTATCTTCAAGAAATGCCCAGACCGATGAAAAACCTTCATCACACCTCCTCCAGCATGAGTTTGGCATCGCCGAAGGCTTGCGGGCGCACGTTCATCTTTTCCATCATCGACATGAAGAGGCGGCAGAGCTGGCGCTCGGGCCTGCCCCTATAGTCGAGTGCGCGACCTCCTTTGAGACGTCCGCCTGCGCCCCCAAGAACGATGATTGGCAGTTCGTCGTTGTTGTGTTTCGCACCGACCATCATGCTGGAGCAGTGCATGAGCATGGTGTTGTCGAGCAACGTGCGGTCGCCCTCGCGGATGCTGTCGAGCTTTCGTGCGATGTAGGCGAGCTGCTCCATGAAGAGCTGGTTCACTTTGAGATAATCCTCGCCGTCGCTGTGGCTCAGAAGGTGATGGATCATGTAGTCAATGCCGTGGCCAGGCTGCTGGACGCTGGGAAGGTTCGGGAAACGCAGCGCGCTGTGGTCATTGTTGAGCTTCAGCGTGGTGATGCGTGTGGTGTCGGTCTGGAAACCGAGCACGAGGATGTCGCACATGAGTTTCATATGCTCGGCGATGTCCTGCGGGATGCCGTCGGCGGGCCGCTTTATGTTCGGTTTGTCCAACGTGGGACGCCACCCCTGCAGTTCGCCGCGTTTGCCGGCGTTTTCGATGCGCTTCTCCACCTCGCGCACGCTGTCGAGATACTCGTCGAGCTTCCGCTGGTCGCTGGCGCTGATGTTGCGGCGGAGGTCCTGCGCATCGGCGAGCACGGCGTCGAGCACGCTTTTGTCCGCGGGCGAGGACTCGTCTTTGAAGAGCCGGTCAAAGGCCAGCGCGGGGTAAAGCTCCAGCGGCGTCGGCGTGGTGGGCGAAGACCACGAGATGTGCGAGCTGTAGAGCATTGAGTAGTTCTTGTGCACGCTCGGGTTCGATTTCTCGCAGGCCAGCACGAGGCTCGGCACCTTCGTGGAGCGGCCGTAGGTCTGCGCGAGCATTTGGTCGAAGCTGGTGCCGCTGCGAATCTCGCCACCAGAGGCAATCGGAGCACCGGAGAGCATGTTTCCCGTCTGCGACGAGTGGATGTTCCCTTTGCGAGCCTCCTCATGATACAAGCCGCGCACGAAGAGCAGCCGCTCGCGGAAGTCCTTCAACGGCTCCAGCGCGCGACCGAGCTGCATCGCTTTGCCCTCGCCCGTCGCCCACCATTCCTTGGATTGGAAGCCGTTGCCGGAAAAGGTCACGCATAAGCGCACGGGAGCCTCGCTGGCAGGTTTGTTCTTCTTCGGCTCATCGCCCCAGACATTGACGGACTCCATCCACGGTAGCGCCATGGTGACGCCTGTACCACGCAGGAACGCTCGTCGGTTGAAACGGTGATGATGCATGATGTTTCTGGTTCTTGGCTGGTTCACTCGGTTTCAGGCAGGATGGGTAACCATTCGCGCCAGCCCTGGATGTGCTGGCGCATGAGACGCTCGGATTCGGCCGGTTTTTGTGTGCGGAAGGCCTTTAAGATCGTCTCGTGCGCAGTGATGGTTTCGCGCTGAGTGTCGCTGGTTTGGAATTGATGACGGCGGTGGAGTCGTCCGAGCCACAACTCCAGTTCCGCACGCAGGGAAGACCATAGCTTCAGCAATCGTGCGTTGCCGGAGGTGGCCAGGATGATCTCATGAAAGTCTAGGTCTAGCCGTGTTACCTGCTGCACGGTCTTTGCACGTCGTGTGGCCGCAATGTTACGCTCCAGGGCCTCTGCCGTGGCACGAAGCCGCGGTGCAGCGAGACGGGACGCCAGTGGCTCCAATGCCAGACGCAGAATAAAAAGCTCCTCGAAGTCGCGCGGGGTCAATCGCTTTACATATGCCCTCCCTGTCTCGCTGAACTCAACTAGGCCGTCGCGTTCCAAAGTGAACAGAGCTTCCCGCACGGGCACGCGGCTCACCCCGAGCCTTCTGGCCACCGCCGACTCCGCCAGGAGATCCCCGGGGGCCGCACGCCCCTCCAGAATTTCCCGCCGCAGCATGTCTGAGGCGGAGTCGGTGCGGGACGCGGGAGGGAGGGCGTTGGAACTCATGATGAATATACTGTTTGGTAAAACCAAAAACGGTATACCAAAAGGTGGTTTATCGGCCAAAGTCAAAATTGTGGTTTAGACCGTTTCTCAAAAGGTCTGTCAGATTCCCGGCAGCGGCGCAGCCTCATTGGCTGCGTCATTCGCTCGTCAGCTAGGGGCCTAATAGCCTCCTGGCTCTTTCGTTGCCACGGAGGCTGCCGCGCTCACTGGTCATTTCAGGTACTCTTTTTGAGAAAAGGTCTAGAAGGCCTCGTTGCTACCAGAATCTCTTTCGTGAGGTTTCCATGGACACCGGTCAGCCGGTAATCGTGGCCGAGGTGGTGCCGGGTGAGTTTTTCGTGATCTAGGCCGAGGTGATGAAGGATGGTGGTTTAGAGGTCGCTAAGGTGAACCTTGCCAGTGGCGGGGCTGAAGCCTAAAACCTCGGTTTGCCGTGGGTGAAGCCGGGCTTGATGCCACCACCGGCCATCCACATGCAGAAGCTCTCGGCTTGATGCTCGATGCAGCTTCTTCGTTGCCTCTGACTCGCTGGACATGTTCATCCGCACTGATGTGGCCGTTTGCATGCGAAAAGCGGTTTCCATCCGCATATCTGCGGCTACTTGCCCTGGCAGATGGCGGCGTTCACTTGTGCTGTCTGTCAACTGGCGAAACCGCTCGACGACAGGGGCGCTATCCGTTCACAGTCAGGTATCAGGTGGCCTGGGTGGATCATGCATCGGCCTGGTCGGGTTTTCTGAGGAAGGAGGCCTGCTTAAAGACCTTCGGGATGGCGGATAGTGTAGCCTTTGATGGGACGTTTCTTGTCTGTCCAGCGGGGACCGCGGCTGTCATCGTCGTTGTAGCCGGTGTCGAAGCGAAGGCCAGCAATCTCGCAGAACACATGGCCGCTGCGGGCATAGACCGTGATCCATTTGCCATGGCCGCGATCGCCAAAGTTGCGGAAGGCACCCGAGACCGAAGGCTGGTCGAGCTTTCCAGCGGCATGCAGGATGTAGGATACCGAGCCGGAGCAGTCATAGGCGCTGTCTTCAAAGTGAGCGTGGCCGCCTCCCCGACGGTAGGGCTTGGTGCAGAGGCGGTTTCCAGCGGAAATGGCCTGCAACACGGAGGCTGGTGCATCAGCCGGGGGGACGGCCTTGTCATCCATGATGATCGCGGTCTTTCCAGGGACGAAATCGTATTCCCAGTCCTTGGGGCCGGAGGAGCACTGGCAGAGAAGCACAGAGAGGGCAAGCAGGGGAATGAGGCGCAGCATCGGAACATCCTATGCCTGACTCATCCTGGCATTCAAGCCTGTCCGCGCCTGCCAATCCACCGCGGCCCAAGCTGGAACGGCGGTGCAGAATCAGCAGCACCGCGGCCGAGCCAATCAGGAGGGGGCCGGCAGGCTCAGGGACGGGAAGAAGGAAATTTTCCGTGATGTGACTCGCCACGGCGCTGGCATCGATTCCAACGCCCGCGGTGCTCGGGTCGAAATAGCCAAGGTAGGACTGGTAGTTCCGGTTCACCGAGTTCACACCATCGAATATCGAGCCTCCCAGCATACCCATGGGACGTGAGTTGATCGGTGGCGCCGAGGAACTGCCCTCCGTGGCAAAAGTCTCCCGCATGAGTTGATTCCATTCCGTGATAACGTCTGCCTCGGCTGAGACGGCCAGAAGCAGAAGCGAGAGGGCTTGATTTCATGCGAAGGGCAGAAATTAGGCTGATGCGATATGGTTTTATTAATAAATTTCTAAAATGATATTTTATATGATTCATAATGCGATCAAAGGTGCCTCCGGCTTAGGCCGAGCTTCATGGCGGCCGAGTGTGTCTGTCCGGCCAGTGACGGGGCTTCCATCACCGGCGCGATTGTCTCGGTGATCTTTTCCCTTGGCAGAATACCCCACCGTCCACTGCTGCGCCCGGCGATCGGACCGTGGATCCTGAGAGGCTGAACGCGTGCATGAAGCGGAACGCCTGCCGTGTGCTGAAGCAGGCGAGCGTGGCGATCTCCTCGCGACTCTTGCCTTCGGTCAGTCGATCGCCGGGTGTAAAAACCGGCCAAAAAGCGTTTGAAAGGAAAGGGGCGGGCACTAGAATCCGCGCCCTTCACCCCACCCCCCACTTTTCCAATGGCCGACGCTGCAAACAAATACGCCCAAAACGTGACTGGAGCCTACTATGTCGATGACCAATGCATTGACTGCGATCTGTGCCGCGAAACAGCACCAGCCAATTTCAAGCGTGATGACGATGGCGGGCACTCCTATCTTTTTAAGCAACCTGAGAACGATGAGGAGCGCAACCTCTGTGAGGAGGCTCTGACCGGTTGTCCGGTGGAGGCCATCGGACGGGATGGCGATGGCTGATGTCTGCCTGGGGCTATGTTTTCATGAAAAGCTCCCTCCCGGCACGGGTGGGAGTTTTTTTGTGACGGATCAGTCGAGCAGCAGCCAGCGGGAAGCCACCACCTGCTTGATCCAGACACACTGGTCGGATTGGGCGTTCTCCGGATAGGCGATCTTCAAGGTGTAGCCGCTCATCATGTTCCCGTCGCGGGTGTGGGTGAGTTGGTCAAGCAGCCAGCGGCCCAACTCGGTATCCCGCTCGCAGTAGCCATAGAGAATGTCCACCCCGTTGGAGGCGATCATCTTGACACAGACGAAGCGAGAGGAGTCCTCGAACTCGTAGTTGTAGTATTCAAAGAGCTTCACAAAGGTCCGGACTTGGGAGGGCTCGGCCGGTTTGAGCTTCTTGAGTTCGCTGAACGACGAGCTGGAATAGCCGGTGAGGCTTTCCCAATCCACAAGAAACTTGCCGTTGGCCCCCCGTCGCATCGCGACCTCCGCGAATCCGGTGGGCCGGCTGCTCGCATAGTTAAAGTAGAGAATCTCTGCCTTGCCATCGAGCATGAAACGGGACTTCTGTTTCAGCTCGGTATGATCGGGGTCGGTTTCGTGCTGACGCTCGTAATAGTCCTCCATCCAGGGTTTGACCTGCTCCGGGTGGTGGACGTAGGACAGGCGTTCTTTGACGGTGATGGCTTTCCAATAGGCTCCGAGGGTTTTGAGGGCTTCTTGGTAATCGGGAGCGTTTTCCTGCAGAGGCAGGTCTTGAATCGCTCCGGGCAAGGGTATCACGCCGTCGGTCGAGCCTTCCTTGGGAGCCATTTCTTGAAGGGACACCGTTGGCGCGTCGGGAGTGGATGAATTGGTGAGAATGCCAGCCTCGGCGTCGAGTCCTAGCTTTTCCAGGTCGCGGAGGCGAGCCTCGTGAAGACGAGCTCGATCAGAGATCACACGACGCTTGTCCAGATCCTGAAAGAACCAGCGCCAGCCACCGGCCAAAATCAGAATGAGCAAGACGCAAAAAGTGCTCGTCACGCCCATGAAGGCACGATGAGGGGTGGTGGAGCCTGCTGTCATGACAAAATCTGAGGAAAGGTGGGCAGCGCGATAGTGCGAGGGATTAATCTTGTTCTCAAGCATTTCCAAACGGTCGTTTCAAGGCAGATGCTGCCGTTTTGGCCGCCATCCGGCCCGGAACGTTGCCAGTTTCTTTTTTCACGCTTAGTATCCAAGTTTTCACCCATGACAGACCACCGAGAGAAGGCGCGCCGCGTCATCCAGCTTGAGATCGAGGAACTGCGACGGCTGCATGATCGCGTCGACGACTCGTTGGGACGGGCTGTGGAGCTCATGCGCGCTTGCCTGGAAAGCCGGGGGAAGATCATCGTCTGCGGTGTGGGCAAGAGCGGCAGCATCGGGCGGAAACTTGCGGCCACCTTGAACAGCACCGGAGCCACCAGCGTGGCCTTGGATGTGGGAGATGCCCTGCATGGCGACCTCGGGGTGATTGATCCGGGGGATCTGGCCATCATGCTCAGTGCCAGCGGCGAGACGGCGGAACTTCTTGCCCTGCTGCCGCACGCGAAACGCTTTGGCCTGCCTGTCATCGCGCTCACCGGAGGGCTCAAATCGACCCTGGCCCGCAATGCGGACGTGGTGCTCGACACGCAGGTGGAGCAGGAGGCCTGTCCGCTGAATCTCGCGCCTACCTCGAGCACGACTGTCATGCTGGTGCTCTGTGACGCGCTTGCCATGGTGTTGCTGGAGGCCCGTGGATTCCAGCAGGAGGATTTTGCCAGGCTGCACCCCGGGGGATCGTTGGGCCGTGCCCTGCTCACCCGGGTGAGCGACGTGATGCGGACTGGCACTCAACTGGCCCAGGTGCGGCCGGAGACCAAGGTTCGCCAGGCGCTGCAGGAGATGACCAAGGCACGTAGCGGTGCCGCGGTCGTAGTCAACCCGGATGGAGGGCTTGCCGGTGTCTTCACTCATGGCGACTTTGTTCGTGCTTTTCAGCGGGATGCGGCCATCGCGCACCGCCCGGTGGAGGAGTTCATGACGCGGAAGCCGGTTTCCATTCTGGCTGACAAGCTGGCGGCCGAGGTTCTTGCCACCTTGGAAAAGTGCCGTGTGGACGACCTCGTGGTCATCGACTCGAATGGACGCCCTGTGGGCATGGTGGATACCCAGGATCTCACCCGCCTCCGATTGCTCTGAAACGGCCTTTTCAGAAGTCCTGCACCTCACGGTAGTGGCGGACTTTGCGGCCGCGTTTCGAGAGGAGTTCGAGCAGGCCTTTCTCGCCTGTAAGATGTCCGGCTCCGACGAGCACCATGACTTTTTCGCCGCGGTTCAGCATTGCGTCCAGCTTGTCCACCCAGGCGATGTTACGGGCGGTGAGGAACTTGTTCAGCAGGTCGGGGTGCTTAGCTGCTTGCCGGAAGAGCATGTCATGGAGCGCGGTGATGTCCCCGCGTTTCCAGGCTTCGATCATCTTCTCATACTCCTTCGGGAGGGTGGAGAGCTCGGCCAGGGTCTGTTCGAGCAGTTCCTGCTGCTGGCGGTTGGTCAGGGTGGTGAAGAGTTGCAGTTGAGTATCTGTGGTCTCCAATCCCTCACCCGGCTTGCCATCCTCACGGGCACGTCCCTCAAAGTGATGGTCCACCCCGAGATCCGGCGTGGCACCGAGAATCGCGTACTCCTTGGCTGTCATCAACAGGCTCACGAACCATGGCCGGAAACGGTTCATTGAAGAAACTTCGATGTCACGCTTCGCTGCCCATGCCTTCAACGCGGCCCAGGCCTGGGCACTGATGTTGGCATCAAGGGAGGCATCCGCCGAGTACCTGCCGAGCTGCGCCATCCGGCGGGACAGGTCCGGGCTTGAGCCCTCCCCCGGAGGCAGTTCGAGCACCAGCTTTTCCGAGAATTTGTACGCCGCCTCGTAACCCGGGGCCAGCGGATAATCACCCTGCCGCAGAATGTGGATGGTGCCGCACAGAAAGAGACGCCCCCCGTGATCGCCATCTACCACCCATACACTGCCGTTTCCCGCGCCATGCGGCACAAAATCGGCCGTTTCGGCTTTCGCTGGTGCTACCTCGTGCTTTCGGCAGCTGGAGAGCGGCAAAAAGATCGTGAAGAGGTAAAAAATGACGCGCACAGGCAGCACAGTCGATTCAAACACGCGCCTCGGGATCCTCGCAACCGTCTTCTGGCCGGCCTGAAGACGCGAGTTCTTCGGCGGCGCATTTTCCAATTCCCATTTCATGCCCCCTCCGCCATCCTGCGGCGTTTCTTTTTCAACTGCCATGCCCATCTCCCCTGACCGATACGAAAAGCCCGGCACATTCTACCTTGGTCGCGAATATGATCTCGAAGCGAAAGCGGTCCAGGACGACCTCGTTCTCTACGATTCGAAGGATCTAGTCACCCATGGCGTCGTGCTCGGCATGACTGGCAGCGGCAAGACGGGCCTGTGCCTCGCCTTGCTTGAAGAGGCTGCCATCGACGGTGTGCCGGTCATCGCCATCGATCCGAAGGGCGACATCGGCAACGCGTTGCTTACCTTCCCGAATCTTGACGCCAAGGAGTTCCGCCCGTGGATCAACGAGGACGAGGCGCGGCGCAAAGGCGAGTCGCCGGATGAATATGCCGAGTCGCAGGCTGTGACTTGGAAAAAGGGCATGGCTGACTGGGGGCAGAGCACCGATCGCATCAAGAAGCTGCGTGAGATGGTCGATATGGCGATCTACACGCCCGGGAGCAAGGCGGGGCTGCCGGTTTCCATCCTTAGCTCGCTGAACTGCCCGCCCGCGGAGCTCATGGAAGATGCGGAGGCGTTCTCGGATCGCATTGAGAGCACCGTTTCATCCATGCTCGGCCTCATGGGCATCGAGGCGGACCCGGTGCAGTCGTCTGGGCACATCCTGCTCAGTAACATTGTGGCTCACTGCTGGAAGAAGGGGCAAAACCTGACGCTTGAAAATCTCGTGCGTCATATTCAGCAGCCACCGATTCGGAAGATCGGTGTCGTCGATCTGGAGAGCTTCATGCCGGAGGCGAAACGTGCGCTGCTGGCAATGAAGCTGAACAATTTGCTTGCTTCGCCGGGCTTCAGCAGCTGGCGGGAGGGGGAGCCGCTCGACATCCAGCGCATGTATTACACGAAAGCAGGGAAGCCTCGCATCACCATCTTCTGCATCGCGCATCTCAGTGACACGGAGCGCATGTTCTTCGTCTCGTTGCTGCTGAATCAGCTCCTCGGCTGGATGCGCGCGCAGCAGGGCAGCACCTCACTTCGCGCCATCTTCTACATGGACGAGATTTTCGGCTACCTGCCGCCCACGGCCATGCCGCCATCGAAGAAGCCGATGATGGTGCTGCTCAAACAGGCGCGTGCCTTTGGTCTCGGCATCCTTTTGGCCACGCAAAACCCCGCAGACCTCGATTACAAGGCGCTGGCGAACATCGGCACCTGGTGGCTAGGTCGCTTGCAGACGGAGCGTGACAAGATGCGCGTGCTCGACGGCCTGGAAGGCGTCGCCAACACCGCCGGTGGCAAATTTGACCGCGGACTCATGGAGCAGACGCTCGCAGGACTCGCTGCCCGCGTTTTCCTCATGAACAACGTGCATGAAGATGCGCCTGTCGTTTTCCATGTGCGCTGGATTATGAGTTACCTGGGCGGTCCGCTCGCTCGCAACCAGATCAAGGCCCTCATGGACCCGCTCCGCCCCGCGAAAGAAGAAAAAGCCGCCGCCGAGGACAATGGCTTTGCACCGCCCGGGACGAGCACTTCCAGCACCGAGCGCAACACCACTCGTCCGAAGCTCCCCGAGGACACCACCGAGCTTTTCCAGCCCAGCGACGAAGACGGCGAGAGCCTCACTTACACGCCCTGCATCGTGCGCAGCGCCGTGGTGGTCTTTGACGATGCAAAACGCAAAATCAGCGGCAGGAGCATTGTCACCAAGGTCAATGTGATCGACATCGAAAAGCAAAAAGTGCTCTGGGACAAGTACGTGGACATTCCGGAGAACGACGACCTTTCCAAATACGATAGCGAGCCGAAGGAAAACGCCGCGTATGCCGACCTGCCCGGCCCGGCGCTGAAATCGAGCACCTATACCAGCATCAAAAAAGACTTCGCCGACTGGGTTTACGCCAATCACAGCCTCGAAGTCTTCTACAGCCCGCTGTTGGAAGCCTACTCGAATCCCGGTGAGAAGCAGGACGAGTTCAAGGCCCGAATTACCCAAGCCGCTCGCGAGCAACGTGATGCCGCCATCGAAGAACTTCGTGCCAAAGCCGCCAAAGCGACGCGATCCCTCGAAGCCAGGGTCGTGAAAGCCAGTGCCAAGTTCGAGACGCAGAAGGCGCAAGCTAGTAGTGCCACGATGAGCACGCTCGTCAGCGTGGGCGGCAGCATCCTCGGAGCCTTGTTTGGTCGCAAAAGTGGCCTTGGAGCCGCGGCGAGCCTTATCAAGGGCAGCACCGTCAACAGCGCCACTCGCGTGATGAAGGAGCGCCGTGAAGCTGCCGCCGCCGAAGATGAACTCGAAGCTGTTCAGGCCGAAATAGCTGAACTCGAGAAGCAACTCACCGAAGATACCCAGAAGATCCGCGATCAATACGATCCGGCGGCGCTCACGCATGAAACGGTCAAGCTCACCCCGGTCAAAAAAAACATTCGAGTCACCGCCACAGGGATCCTTTGGCAGACGAAGGCTTAGCATCAAGCTGGTTGCCGTTCTTTGTTCGTTGAACGGGTTGAACAGGTCCGTTCTACGAAGCCGTTGCATGCATGCCTTGTGTTCTTGCCTGGAGGAACGAAAGGGTTCTGGGAATCATGCGCGGTTTCCATCCGCAGATGCCACGGATCTGCATGTAAAACCAGGAGGGTGGCCCCGAGCCAAAAGGTATCATTGGGCGAAACTCGATCATCCTCGACGTACCGATCTTCCAAGACGTCGCCATGGTCTCACGGTAGGTGAAATCGCCAGCCTGTTCATCAGCGGCATGGTCAAGCCGGTGTTGTATGACATCGCGAACAAGTATTCCCGCCCTGAATCGCTTCACAGTCGCTCGTGAACGCTCAGGTGATCCGGCGGCGGATGACCGGCGTCCATGTCGTGTACCTCGATCACCTGGCCGTCGTCCATGCTGGCGATGCGGTTGGCGTGGTGGAAGATGCGGTTGTCATGGGTGACGATGAGTACGGCGCGGCCTTGGCCGCGGACGACGTGCTCGAAGAGTTCCATGACGAGGTGGCCGTTTTTCGCATCGAGCGCCGCGGTGGGCTCATCGCAGATGATGAGACGAGGCTCATGCACGAGAGCGCGGGCAATGGCGACACGCTGCTGCTGGCCGCCGGAGAGTTGCGAGGGGCGATGATTGAAGCGCTCTTTGAGCCCGACCTTGTCGAGAACCTCCTTCGCCTTCTTCTCGGCCTTCGAGGCGGAGACGCCCTGGATGAGTAGCGGAACGCTGACGTTTTCCACGCAGGTGAGCGTGGGGATCAAATTGAAGGCCTGGAAGATGAAACCGATGTTTTGAGCCCGAAACCGTGTTGTTTGCGCCTTGCTGAGCTTGCGGAGGTCATGGCCGAAAACATTCAATTGGCCTTCATCGGCCGCCAAAGTGCCGGCGATGATGCTGATGAGGGTGGTTTTGCCGCAACCGGAAGGGCCGACGAGCATGGTGATGTCGCCGCTGCGCACATCGAGATCGATGCCCTTGAGCACTTTGAGGCGTGATTCGCCATCACCGAAGCTTTTAGAGATGCCGCGTAGCCTGGCGGCGATTTTTGGATCGTCTGGCGTGCTCATCGGCTAGCTGCGGAAGACCATGGCGGGTTCGAGGCGGCTCACCCGCCAGATGCCCAGGAGTGCGGCGAGGCTGCAGATGCCCAGGATGACCGCGAGCACGGCGAATGGGACAAACTCCGGCATGTAGAAGGGCGGTTGCTCGTTCTTCAACGCGCCGAAGGCAAAGCCGGCGGTGCCGAGCAGGCCGATGCCATAGCCAATGATGCCGACGGTGAAGGCCTGCGTGACGAGCATGAAGCAGAGTGTGCCGTTCGAGGTGCCCATGGCCTTCAAGGCACCGAGGTGACGCATGTTTTCGAGCACGAAGGAATAAAATGTCTGACAGCTGACGGCGATGCCGACCATGAGGCCGACAATGACGGTGATGCCGAAGGAGATGGGGATGCCTGTATTTTTGATGTACCACCACACAGTGGAGACATTGAAGTTCGTGGTTGGCTCGCCACGCATCTGGCCAACGAACTCGTCAAAAGAGGCCTCGCGGTTGGCGAAGGCCTTGAGGCCGGTTTCGCGTCGAATGTCGGCAATGGCTTGATCGAGGCTCACGCCTTCGCGAGGAGCACAAATCACCGCCTGAAGCATTTTACGCTGCGCCGGCACATATTGCAGCGCTCGTTCGTAGGTCGTCCAGACGTAAGGGCCGCCGGTGAAAGAGGTGACGGCATCGGCGATGCCGACCACGCGGGCTTCTTGATCATTGATTTCGAAGACGTCGTTGAGCTTCACGTTGTTACCACGCTTTTTAGCGAGCCGCTGCACGCCGAGATCGTCGATGATGACGGAATGCGGTAGGCGCAGCTTCATGAGATCACCGGCGAGCATCCTGGCAGGCGCTCCGGCGAGCGTGTTCGCATCAATCCCGATGAGCTGGATGACCTTGAAGCCGCCGCTTTCAAGCCGGACACGCTGGATGCCGCTGTAGATGGGCGAGGCCCAGGCGACGCTGCTCACGCTGCGCACACGGGCGACATCGGTGTCGAGGAGTGGATTCGTTTCGTTCACTTGCTCCACGCGATCCTCGACGACCCAGATAGGCGCGGGGACGTTTTTGAGCGTGGACTTGGTCCAGCTCATGAGGCCGCAGAATACCGCGGTCTGCTGCGCCATGAGAAACGTGGCCACTGCCAAGCCAGCCACGAGCATGAGATACTTCGCGGAGTCGCCAAACAGCATTTTCAGGGCTAGACGGAGCATGCGGGGATTACGCATGGCCTGTCGTGGTGGATCGGCGTCGGGTCAAGGTCGGCGGCGTGTTTGAGATGGATGGGGCCACAAGATGAAGGTATGAACGGCCCATGAAGTCTCTGGTGGCCAAGGGGCATCGTTTCTCTGCCGGTCGTTTAGTTTGCGCTTGGTGTCTGGCTTGGTGTGAGGATGACCGGGTCCGCCCGTAAATGCGCCTCAAGCACCTGATCCGTGTCAATCTCACTCAACGGTCACAGCGGGGTGGCATCAATGGGCAGGACACCGTGATTGCTCTGCCCGTGGTGCTGCCGGTTGAGCTGCGCGGTTTGCACCGGTTGGTGATCGAGCCAGTTCCTGCTCAAGTGGAGGATGCAGCTACAGCATCCTCTTCCTGAAGCATGCGGACTTGCTCATTGAGGCATTTGCTGAGCAATTGATGGGTGGCTGCGCGTCATGTTAGATCCCGCACCTAGAAGTTGGGAAGGAGACTTGCCTTCCTCCTGTGGTTCTCGTAGAACGGCTGGATGACCGTCGCCGCTGCTATCACCCTTCTTGCCCGTAGCCACGGCAGAATGCTGGTGAACAAGGCGGCACATGGGCTGAGCCAGAACCGGCTCCTGGTGGCGGCGGTGGTTGGGTTCCTGGTTTTTTATAGCTTTGCCGCCTACCAGCTTGTGGCGCATGGCCTGATCTATGTGATGAAGATTCCGATGCTGGGGCCGATGCTGGCGGAGCGGTTGATCTACCTTTTGTTCTTCTTCTTTTTCATGATGCTGGTGATCTCAAACGCCACCATCACCGGCATGGGCCTGTTTGGAAGAAAGGACATGGAGTGGCAGGTGGCGCTGCCGCTGCCCACCCGCAGCCTCGTAATGTGGAAAACGCTAGAAGGCATGCTGATAGCCAGTTGGGGCCTCATTGTGCTCAGCGCGCCCATTTTGTTGGCGCTGGGACGCACTTACGAGGCGGGCCCGGTCTTTTTCCTGGCAACCGCTCCAGCCTTGCTGTGCCTAGTGGTCATCTCGGCCAATCTGTCCACCTGGCTGCTGCTTCTGCTGGTGCGCCATGCCAGGCGTTCATGGTGGAAAGGCGCTGCCGCCTGGGTGATGTTGCTGCTTGGGTTGGCGGTGAAATGGTTTCTGGAGATCGACCTGAACGCGGTGCGCAACGGGGAGGTGGCCACCGGGGTGAGTGAGATCCTGAAACATACCGAAATCTGCATGCATCCCCTTCTGCCCAGTTCGTGGGTGGCCGAGGCGGTGCATGCCGCGGGCATCGGCATCGGCAGGCGCGCCTGTTTTTTTTATCTGGTGCTGCTCTCGAACGCGCTGGTGTCGCTGGTGGTGAGCGCACGGCTGGCCGAGGCATGGTTCTTCCCCGCATGGAACCGTTTCATGCAGGCGATTCCCACTGGTGGTGGGGCCGAGGTGCGCATGCCTTTGAAACCAGGACCATGGAGCGAGTTGTTGCGCCGGGTGCTGGCGCTGGACCGGCCGTCGTTGGCCATTCTTGGCAAGGAAGTGCGGGTGTTCTTGCGCGAACCGCTGCAATGGGGGCAGTGTGGCGTGATTTTTGGCCTGCTTCTGATTTATTCGGCCAATCTCCGCCGAATGGGGGACGATCTTCAAAGCCCTTTTTGGACCTTCGTCATCAGCCACCTGAACCTACTCGTCTGTTGCCTGGCTGTTTCGACGCTCACCACGCGGTTCATTTACCCGCAACTCAGTTTGGAAGGGCAGCGCATATGGATCATTGGCCTCTCCCCCGTGCCGCTGCATCGCGTGTTGGCCTTAAAGCTGCGGCTCAGCGCCGGTGTTCTGGGATTGCTGATGACGGTTCTTGTCTGCCTTTCCGGTATCTCGCTTGGCCTGCCGGTGCGCCGCATGCTCTTTTTCAGTCTGGCGATGATGATGATGAGTTGCGGCCTTACCACGCTCTCCCTCTCGCTGGGAGCCTTGCTACCTGATTTCCGCGAGTCAAACCCGGCTCGCATTGTGTCAGGCTTTGGAGGCACCGTTTGCCTGCTTAGCAGCTTTATCTACATTCTAATGGGCTTGGCGGTGGTTCTCATCCCCTCGTGGAGCAGCATAGTGTCACGGCTGGCGATCACGCCGCCGGTGGATTGGCAGCTGGAGGTGGTCAGTCTTGGAATTTTACTCTTCCTGACGGCTCTGGTGGGTGGGGTGCCCTATTTTTTTGCAAAAAGGCACACGAAAAGTCTGGATTATTTAAGGTATTCGTAATATCCATGTTGGTAAATAACTTTTAGTGCCATGATACGCAAGTCTCCCGCCCTCGCAGGTTCTCCAGCCCCCGGACATCTCGAAGAAGACCTGCTGCGTTTCGATGACGCTCCTGAATTCATGGAATCAGCCACTTTGGATGACGTGGATCACAAGGTGAAAGCCGCCCAAGAACAGCTGCTCCAGCTCCGCATGCAGCAGGAGGAGATCGAACGGCAGAAGCAGCACTTGGAAACTCTGCGAGTGAAGCAGGAAAGGTTTGTCGCGGGCAAGCGTGACCTGCTGGACAAACTCGCTCGCTCATCGTGTAGTGTGGAGCGTGATCTTTACGATGCCCAGAAACGAGTCGAGGAGCTCAGCCTCACGCACGATGAATTTAGGCGCCACCATGATATTTTGAAGAGTTTGCAGCCGGAAAAATGGCATCGCAGCCAGGTGGATGAGGAGCTCGATCAAGCCGTTGCTGCCATTGAGGATGCTGAAGCGGATTATTCGAAGGGGATGCGCCGCCTTGAGAGTCTTCGAGTCGTTGAATCCAAAACCAGCGTT
>JBJONJ010000500.1:0-6665 GCA_046051905.1 Verrucomicrobiota bacterium | reverse complement strand
GGCCGTTGGGCACGAAGGATTTTGGCTCGGCGGCGGTCCATGTTTTACCGTCCTGGCTGGTGGTGAAGTGGTAGTTGCCCGCGTCGTTGCGGACGATGGCCATCCAGGTGCCGTCGGGCAGGCGGTTCACGGCGGATTCGCTGAGCTGCTGCGCTTGCGGCTCGTTGTAGTGGCCGATGACTTCGAAGGTGGCGAAGTCGTCGTGCAACACGGCGAGGGCGTTTTGTTTGCCGGGGAAGTTGTTGAGCGCGATGTGGCGCCTGCCGTCGAACTCCTTGAACGAATCGAAGATGTAGAGGCCCTGATTCACGGCGGGCCGCTTGAAGCCCAATGCGGCGGCGTCGGCATGGAAATGACGCGGCTCCATGTCGAAGGTGCCTGCGGCAGTCTTGAGCCTGGCTTTGTGGATGCTGTCCTCAAAGGTCTGCGTGCGTAGGTCAAAGTCACGATACCAGGTCACGGCCTGTGCTTTGTTCGGCTGGCTGCAAAAGTAGGTGCGCAGCATGTGCTCGTCCTTGCGGATGATGCGCGGCACAAAGACCTGCGCCTCCGGCAGCGTGATGTTGGCGAAAGCCTGGCCCGCCTTGGCCATCGGGTGCGTTTTCTCGACCTGGAGCGTCTTCATATTCACCACCGTCAGCACGCAATACATCGCCGCGCCTGCGCCGTGACCGGGTGCCACGTTGTTGTCATGCTCGACGATGTAAGCCCGCTCGCCGACACAAACGAATTCCGCATCATGCGCCCCTTTCACCTGCGGTGCTGTGACGCGGACGAGCCGTTGCATCACGATGTCGCCCGCCAGCGCAGGGTCCCAGTTGGTGGGGAGAAGGCTCTGAGTAGCGGTTGTGGCCTTCTTTGCCAAAGCATCGGTTTCGCTGAGCTTGAAGCGGGTGCTGACGACGCTGCTCTTTTCCGGGCCGGCGGCATAATGAATGTAGGTGGTCGCGATGAGGGTGCCGTCGCCGAGGAGTTCGAAATCGGAGTAGCCACAGTCGGTGTTGCCGGTGCCGGGCTTGTCAGTAGGGCTGCGCTTGGTGTTGTGGAGGAGTTTGATGCGATACTGGCCTTCGCGGCGGTTCACGATGTCATCGAAGGCGCCGACCCATGCGACGTAGTGTCCGTAGGTGGTGCTCGTCTTGGCCATGTCGCGGAAGGCGATGATGAGTCGGCCATCGGGTGTGTGTTTGATGACATGGCGATCTCCGGTGAGCGCGGCAGGGAGTTCTTTGGGCTCGCTCCAGCTGCGTGCGTTGTCGGTGCTGACGGAAAAGAGCGAGTGATGCTGGCGGGTGTTTTCGCGCATGAGCATGACGAGCTGTTTGCCGTCATCGGACCGCGTCACGCTCGGCTGTGCCCATTGGCCTGGCACGACGAGGATGACGCGCTCCTTGCTCCATGTTAGGCCGCCATCGAGTGACTCGCTCTGCCAGACGACGGGATGCAAATCCTTGGCATTTTTTGGATCACGACGGTCAGACCACATGATGAGCCGCTTGCCACCATCGAAGGAGAGAATGCTCTTCGGGGCGACTTCACCGACGAGGCCGAGTTCCTTCATCGGCGACCACGTTTTGCCAAGGTCCGTGGAAAACGCGCTGCGGAGATTGCCCGGAAAATCGCAGCCGCCGAAGATGAAGAGGCGCTCGATGCCCTGCGGATCGGTGAGGCGGTGGAGCACTGGCGTGGTCATTTTCACAAGCTGCCAGTCCGGCGGCGTGGACAAAGGGGAAGTCCAGGTGAGACCGCCGTCATCACTGCGGGCGAGCGGTCCCAGGTGCCCGGCGTGATTCATGCACCACCCGGTGAACATCGTCTTTCCATCCGCCATCAACACGGTGTCGCAATGACCTTTGTAGTCCTTTTCCGTGCCACGCGCGATGATGACATGCCGCGCCGCATCACCGGAGATGTCCACGGTCGGGATGGAAATGTCGCGCAAGGTGCCCGGCGTAGGCCCGGCAAACGTGGGCACGTCCCCGGCATAGAGAAGCGTGCTGCATGAGATCGCAAGAAGGCAGGAAAGAGGTCGGAGGAGCATAGTTGTTGGTTGGTAAAGGTTTGCAGCGGTTACTCCAGCCACCAGTGGAGCACGTTGGTCTTGCTGTCTTCGTAGGCGTGGGAGGCCTGGATGAGGAGGCGCTGCTTGCCGCCGGGTTCGGGGGAATCGACGACGAGGCTGCTCGAGTAGGCTCCGGCACCGGCGGTGCGCATGCGGAGATAGACGCCGTCGTCCCAGGTGATGCCGTCGTCGGACATGTAGAGGATCATGTGGCCGCTGCCGTCGCCATACGCGCCGCTGCGGCCATGGAGGTAGTATTTGCCACCGAAGGCGGTGAACTGCGGATTGCGGATCTTCCGGCTGACGGTCGAGGTGCCGACCTTCGGCCACGTTTTGCCGCCATCGTGGCTGATGAGGTAATCGAGCACGTTTTCGTTGGTGCTGTTGTAAACGTAGGCGATCAAGCCGCCATCGGCGAGGTGGCCGAGTGCTCCATAACCGCGCCGATTGGTGATGAAGGGCAGCACGCTGCGCTTCGTAAAAGTTTCGCCGCCATCGGTGCTGACGTGCAGCTCATAAACGTGCTCTTTGGCATTGCCGCGCCAGTCTTTGATGGCGTCGTTGGCAAAGTGCAGCACGCGGATTTCGCCATCGCGATACTCCACATCATACACACGGCCACGCGAGGCACCGAAGGGTCGTGGATCGCTCCAGTTTTGACCGCCGTCCTTGCTCTTGCAGACCAGCGGCACCCAATAGGGCTGCCACAGCGCATTCTCGGCCACATCGCAGATGAGGTAGAAGAGCACGATCTCGCCTTTGTCTGTGACGATTGCTTTTTCGGCCATGGCGGAGCGGCCCATTTTCTTCTCGTGGAGTTTTTTGGAGAAGGAGAGCACCTGCGGCTCGCCCCAGGTCTTTCCGGCGTCCACGGAGCGTTTGTATTCCATCCAGCCGACGCCGGAGTGGCCGCCGTTGTCGCTGGAGCAGTTCGGGTAAAATGTGAGCAGCTTCCCTGGTTCAAGCTGCACCAACGCATGACCGAGATGGCCGCTGCGTCTGGCCTTGGAGTGATCGACGAACAAGATGCCGTCATTCGGCGGATGCGCCGGAGTGATCCGAGCCGCGCAGGCAGAAGGTTTGCCCGGTAGCACCGTCGGCGGCGGAGCGGCGATGGAATGGCCGCAAAGGATCGCAGAGATCGCAAAGAGTCGAAAAACAGATCGGAGGAGCATGATGCGAGAAAACGGGGCCGGTGGATGGATTTCGCGGCTTGAATGCCGACATGGCGTGTTATGCTAACACCATGCCCATGACCTCCACGCCCACGCTCAAAGACATCGCCCTCGCAACGGGGGTGTCGATCATGACGGTGTCGCGGGTTCTGCGCGGGGCGCCGAAGGTGGCGGCGGAAAAGCGGGAGCTGATTTTGAAGGAAGCGAAGCGGCTCGATTACCAACCGGACCCGCATTTGATGCGCATGATGCAGGTGGTGCGAGGGAAGAAGGAAAAGCGGCTGCGGGCGGTGATCGCGGTGATCCGCGAGCATGTGCCGCAGGATGGGCTGCTGGGGGCTTCGTATCAGTACGTGCCGATTGAAGACATCCGCCGTCGTGCGCACGGGCATGGTTATGCCGTGGAGGAGTTTTATTTGGGCAAGGACGGCCTCACGCCGAAGAAGCTGCAAAAGATTCTGCACGCTCGGGGCATTGAGGGCGTGATCGTCTCGCCGCAGAGCATGACGCTGCCATGCAGCAAGCTCGATTACTCGCTCTTCGCGGCGGTGACGTTTGGGAATGCGATGAGCACACCCGCTTTGCACATGTGCGCGGGAAACATGACGCTGGGCATTCACATGGCGGCCGAGCAACTCGCCGCACGCGGTTATAAACGCATCGGCGTGGCGGTAACGAAGTGGATCGTGAACCGCTCGCAGTTTGGCTACAGCGGCGGCCTGTTTCACTGGCAGCATGGGCTGTCAGAGGCCGATCGCGTTCCACTGCTGCTCTTTCCGAGCAACGACATCAGCCAGGGCTTCGAAGCCTTCTCGAAATGGATGCGCGAGCACCAGCCGGATGCGCTCATCACCTTCGACACACACGTTCCCGGCTGGCTGAAGCGTCTCGGCCTGCGTTTTCCGAACGACATTGGCTTCGTGGTGCATGACTGGACACCGAAGATGGAGGGATTTGCAGGGATTTATCAGCAGCGAGACCATTTGGCGGCTGCGGCCGTCGATTTGGTTGTCACACAGCTCTCGCAGCACGAGCACGGCGTGCCTGCGGTGCCGCGCCAGATCATGATCCCACCGAAATGGATCGAGGGACTCAGCGTGAGGCCCGGACCATGACGATTCGAAGGAGCCCGAAAGGGGCGAAGCGGCTGTCAGGGTTGGTTCTCCAAGCCCTGGGTGTCCGCCAGTTTTGCGCCAGTGAGGATCAGACCGGACTGGATGGTCCGTTTGAGGTTGGCAGCGATGAGATCTGCGTCGGTAAAGTCCGCGTTGGTGAGGTTGGAGCCCTCCAGATTGGCACCTGAGAGATCTGCGCCGCGTAAGGTGGCCCCGGCGAGATTGGCGTTTCGCAGCGAAACGCCACCGAGGTCCGCCCCATTGAGGTTGGCACCGGAGAAATTGACACTGTCGAGGTTGGCACCGCTGAAATCGGCCTCGGCCAGATTCGTGCCGGCCAGATTGGCCTTGGTCATCGTGGTGCCGACGAACTGTGCCTTGGACAGGTTGAGGTCATTCAAGATGGTCCCGGCCAGATTCATGCCTGTCTCGTTGAGCCTGCGACCTGTTTTGGTGTCGCCATCGAGCCATTGAGTATGGGCGAGGAGTTTTTCGTTCGTGATGCTTGCCATGTGACACACGCACCATGAGAGGGGCGAATGGCTGTGCAAATGAAGAAATGAGCCAAACAACGAGCGGCAACGGTGGTGAAAGGCACATGGGGCCTTGCGAAGGTTGAGTTTCCGACCATGGCGATAGCACGCATGACCTCGCCGCCCCATTCAGAGCCCGCACCGCCTTCCCTCATTCTCACGCACCCCGGTGGTGCTCACAAGGATGAGGTGCTCGCCTGCGCCTTGCTCGCGGCGGTGCACCGTGTGCCGATCGTGCGGCGTGAGCCGACGGTGGACGATTTGAGCGATCCTGCCGTCGTCGTGGTGGATGTGGGCGGTGAGCATGCGCCAGAGCGGGGCAATTTTGATCATCATCAGTTTCCGACCGATCATCCGCCGGTGTGCGCACTGAGCCTGGTGCTGCAGCACCTCGGCATTTACGAGGATGCGCGGCAGTTTTGTGAATGGCTGGAACCAGCGGAGTGGTTCGACACACGCGGGCCGAATGTGACCGCGAAATGGCTGGGCGTTGATCGCGACACGATGGGGAAGCTGAATTCGCCCATCGACGTCACACTGCTGCGCCGTTTTGCCAAGGTGAAGCGGCTGGAGCCCGGCGAGCCACTTTGGGAGATGCTCAGCTACATCGGCGAGGATCTGATCGCCTACGTGCGTGACTTGCGGGCGCGGCTCGATTTCATCGCGCGGCATGCGCAAACGTGGGAGATGGGCGATCACGAGATTGTCTTTCTGCCGCGCATGGAAGAAATGCCCGATGAGCCCTCCGCCGCCATCGCGCGTCATGTCGAAAGCATCGGCAAAGACGCGCAAACGGCCGCCTTGGTCTATCCAGACCGTCGAAACAGCGGCTACGGCCTTTCTCGGCACAACGATGATCCGCGCTACGACTTCACCCGTATCGAAAAGGAGCCTGACGTGCACTTTGCGCATGCGCGCGGCTTTGTCGCCAAAACCACCGCCACGGAGGTCAGCCGCTTGCAGGAGCTGCTGTGCCTCGCGAAGGTTTGAGATCGCTTTATGAGCCGCTACGCCACCGATCAGGAAGTCGTCGAATTCTTTGCCTCGCACGGCATTGCCGTCACGGACGTGCACCGTCTCGGCATGTCGCGTCATTTGAAGGTCCAAGGCCAGCCGGTGACGCTGCCCATGCCCGCGAGTCCGGACGAGTGTCTCCGCATCGTGCGTGAATGCATCGCCCGCACAGCCGGGAAGCGGTGATCCGTGCCAGATTGCCGTTGGTGCACGCGTTGATGGCGTCCCACCATGAAACTTATCCTCTCCCTCCTCATGCTCGCAGCGGTCGCGATCGCTGCCGATGCGCCGGCGAAAAAGAAAGCGGAAGCACCCGCGAAGAAGGCTCCGGCGAAAAAAGTGTATCCGAAGAACCCGCCGCCGACGGTGGCGAACTACAAGTATGGCCCGCATGAGCGGAACGTATTCGATTTCTGGCAGGCAAGATCGGACAAGCCAACGCCGCTGCTCTTTTTCATCCACGGCGGCGGCTGGATGGGCGGGGACAAGGCGGGAATCGCGGTGGAGCCGTATTTGAAGGAGGGCATCTCCGTGGTTTCGATCAATTACCGCTACGTCTCGCAGTCGCAGGACGTAGTGCCGCCGGTGAAAGGGCCGCTGCATGATGCGGCGCGAGCGTTGCAAACCGTGCGCAGCAAGGCGGCGGAGTGGAACATCGACAAGGTGCGCATCGGCGCGAGCGGCGGCAGCGCGGGCGCGTGCAGCAGCCTGTGGCTGGCCTTCCATCCGGACATGGCCGATGCAAAGAGCAGCGATCCCATCGCGC
>JBJONJ010000499.1:0-3393 GCA_046051905.1 Verrucomicrobiota bacterium | reverse complement strand
TGCTGATGCTTGAAATAAGCCGCCAGGATGTCATCGAGCTGCGCAAGGCTGGCGACCTGGCTGAAGTGCTGGCGCAGCCATTTGCCACCGGGGATGGACTTGGTGTAATTCATGAGCCGGTTGCGCATGCTGCGCAGGATCTCGAACTCACGCCCCCGGCCGTCGTGGGTGATGGCGGTCACGCAATGGCGGCGCATGAAGGCGAAACGGTCCTCGATGCTGGCGGGCTTCGGTTGCTCTCCGGTGGCGAGAAAGTGCTTCGCCTCCTGAAACACCCAAGGGTTGGTCATGGCGGCGCGGCCGATCATGATGCCGCGCACGCGGGTCTGCGCCCGGCGCCGCTGCACGTCGGCACCGCTGTGGATGTCGCCATTGCCGATGACGGGGATTTTCACCGCGGCGGCGACTTGATCGATGACCTCCCAATCGGCTTCACCGGTGTAGCCTTGAGCCCGCGTGCGGCCGTGGACGGCGATGGCCTGCATGCCGCTGTCTTCCAGGATGCGGGCGACGTCGACGGCGTTGATGTTTTGCGCGTCCCAGCCGATGCGCATCTTGGCGGTGACGGGAATGGGAACGGCCTTGGCGACGTTGGCGGCCACGCTTTGCAGCAGCGGGCAGTCTTTGAGCAGTGATGAACCGCCGTTTTTGGCCACGACCTTGTTCACCGGGCAACCGAAGTTGATGTCGATGAAATCCGGCTGCTTCCAGTCGATGATTTTCCGCGCGGCCTCGCCCATGCGGACACCGTCGGAGCCGAAGAGCTGCACGCCGATGGGGCGCTGGGCTTCGTCAAACTCGGTGTAGTGCCGCGTGCGGTCGTCCCGCTGGAGGATGCCCTCGGCGCTGACGAACTCGGTCACCATCACATCAGCGCCGAGTTCCTTGCACATGCCGCGAAAGACTACATCCGTCACGCCCGCCATGGGCGCGAGGTAGAGGGGAAAGCGGTCGTTGGAGAACCAGGGAAGCATGTCGCTGGCTCATAAATGACGAATGCCGAATGTCGAATGCCGAATGGCCCCCGACTCAGTTCGCGGTGATGCGGATGTTGCGGAACCAAGTCTCGTCGCCGTGCTCGGTGAGCATGATTTTGCCCTGGCCGGGGGCGAAGCCCTCCTTGTTCTTGAATTTGCTCTTCGCGATCATCTCCTTCCACTCCGGCGCGGTGGTATCCGCCTCGCTGGCGAGGGCACCATTGAGCCAGTGCTGGATTTTGCCGTCCCGGACGACGATTTTGCTGCTGTTCCACTCACCCGCAGGCTTCACGAGTTTGGCAGGCACAGGTTCCTTGATGTCGTAGATGGAGGCCGTGGTGTGGCTGCCGCCTTTGAGACCATCCGGATGGCCGCTGTCGTCGATCATTTGATACTCGATGCCGAGCCACTCCTTGCCGCCGATCTTCGTCACCCAGTATTTGATGCCGTTGTTGCCCTTCGGATTGAGCTTCCACTCCCATTCGAGGACGAAGTTCTTGTATTCGTTTTTGGAGATGAGGTTGCCCCCGCCCTTCCCGGCGAGGTGGATGACGCTTTCGCCCTCCGCCTGCCAGCCACCGCTGGGTGCCTCGCCATTCAGATTGGTGAAATCAGCCAGCGAGAGCTGGACGGGATCAGCGGCCAGGGAGGCTGAAACGAGGGCGAAAAGGACAAACAAGGGGCGCATGAGGTGACAGGTTGGTTTGAGAAGGCGCATGAAACGCGTGGAAGACCGTCCTGCCATCATCTTTTTCATCCCGACGATAATCAGGCGGTTCCATCGCGTTCTGGGGAACTACCATGAAGCTCATTCCCCTGCTCTGCCTTGCCGCCCTGACCTCCGCCGCCCTCGCCCAGGCTCCGAAAGCCCCGGTAAAGAAGGAGCGGAAGCCCAATCCAGCCCTCGCCAAGATCGAAGACGTGCCCGGCCTGCCACGCGTGCTGATCATCGGAGATTCCATCTCCATCGGTTACACGCTGGATGTTCGGGAACTCTTGAAGGGCAAGGCGAACGTCCACCGCATCCCCACCAACGGCGGCCCGACCACGAACGGCCTCAAAAACATCCAAGCATGGCTTGGCGACTCGAAATGGGACGTCATTCACTTCAACTGGGGTCTGCACGACCTGAAATACATCCAGGACGATCCTTCCAAGCGAGCCGACCCGAAGGCCCCCGGCTCTCACCCGCAGGTGGCACTCGCCGATTATGAAAAGAACCTCGCCGAGCTCGTCAAAACCATGCAGGCCACCGGCGCGAAGCTCATCTGGTGCAACACCACCCACGTCCCGGCCGCCAGTGACGGGCGTGTCGAAGGCGATGAGCTCAAATACAACGAGGCAGCCACGCGTGTCATGACCGCCGCAAGCGTGCCGACCAACGATCTCCGTGCCCACGCCCTCGCCAAACCAGAGGCACAACTTCCAGCAAATGTGCATTACACTCCCGAAGGAAGCCGCTATCTCGCTGAAAAAGTCGCCTCGGTGATCACGGAATATCTGCCGAAGAAGTAAGCATCTGCCATGAACAAGCCCAACCACCTCCGCCTCGCTCTCGTCGCCATCTCGCTCGTCTGCCTGCCCTCCTGCGGCACGGCCTTCCGAAAGGCATGGAACCATGCCCCGGCCTCACAAGGGGTTGAGGGCAAGTGGGAAGGCACCTGGCTGAGCGCGGTGAATGGCCACACCGGCACGCTGAAGTGCGTTGTTTCAGCGCCCACAGGCAAGGGTGACCATGAGTTCTTCTACCGCGCCACTTGGAAGAAGATCCTCAGCGGCAGCTACAAGGCCGTTCATCATGTCGAGAAGAAGAGCGGCTCCCATGTCTTCAAGGGAGATCACCAGATGCCGGACTGGGCGGGCGGCAAATACCACTACGAAGGCACGGTGAAAGGCGATGAGTTCAGTGCCTGCTATGAATCCGCGATGGATCGCGGCAGCTACATGATGAGACGGGTGAAGTAGCGGTCCGCGTCCGATCAAGGCCCGATCAACACGATCGGTCCCTCGCCCTTCGGCACGCCGCCTTCTTTTTCGACACTGAGGGCGAACTTGGAGGCATCGGTCACATCCGTGACGGGCTTGAAGTCCACCTTGGCGAAACCGGCGTTGTCCACGCGGACGATGCCCGCATCAACCGGCACGGGCTGTTGGGGATCGACGACCCAGAGCTGGTAGTCCTTGCCAGCCTCGACGGGCGGCATCTTTTCGAGCTTGAGCACGCCTTGATGCTTCTCGCTGTCCCACACCACGACGGCCACACCTTGCTTGTAGGCATCGACGGAGCTTTGCAGCGTGGCGATGCGCACCTGGGCCAAAGCATCACGCTTTTGCAGGGACGCGATCTCGCTATTCAAAGCAGCGATTTGCTTCTCGAAGCCTTCGCGTTGCTCCGCGGCGGCTTGTTGGGCTCTTT
>JBJONJ010000498.1:0-3482 GCA_046051905.1 Verrucomicrobiota bacterium | reverse complement strand
GCTTTAGCGTGATGAGGGCGCACCTGACACGCTGAAGCGTGAACAACGTACTCTTCGCTTGATGTGAGATTGGATCGGCATCGCCGTTTGGAGGCATCATGAATCGCCGCGCCTTTTTGTTTGCCTCCGCCTCCACAGCTGCTTTTGCGGCTTCACCGGCGCGACTGCGCATTGGTCAAATCGGCACGGAGCATGCGCATGCGGTGGGAAAGATGGAGGCGATGCGTTCGCTCACGGACTTGTGGGAGGTCGTTAGTGTCACCGGGCCGAAGGGTTATGATGGCGTGAAGTCGATGAGTGTGGAGGAATTGCTCGCGGTGCCAGATTTGAGCGCGGTGGCCGTCGAAACGACTATCGAGAACTCCTGCGCGATGGCGCGGCGCTGCATTGACGCTGGCAAGCACATCCACCTCGATAAACCGGGTGCGTTGGATCACGCCGAATTCAAAGCGATGCGCCTCGAAGCCGAGAAACGCACGCTCACCGTGCAGATGGGCTACATGCTGCGCTACAACCCGGCTTTCGAGTTGCTCTTCCGCGCGGTGAATGACGGCTGGCTGGGCCAGATCACGGAAATCGATGCCGCGATGGGCAAACTGGCTGATCCGGTTACGCGCGGCAAAATCGGCGCGCTGGAAGGCGGCGGCTTGTTTGAGCTGGGATGCCATATCATAGACGCCACGCTCACGATCCTCGGCAAACCGGCCTCGGTGACGCCATTTTCGACGCCGACGAGTGATGATGGCGTGAAGGACAATCAAATGGCCGTGCTCAGTTATCCAAACGCCACGGCCATCATTCGCTGCAATCACGCCGATCCGTTTGGAGGCCCGCGACGTCGTTTCAACGTCACCGGCACGGAGGGCACGATGGAGATCCTGCCGCTGGAAAGCGGGAAAGTGACGCTTTCCCTCACCAAGGCCCGCGGAGCCTACAAAAAGGGCACGCAGACGTTTCAGCTCGATGTGCCGAAGGGCCGCTACGACGCCGAATTCGTCGATCTGGCCAAAGTCGTCCGTCGGGAGAAAAAACTGGCCTGGGACGCCGCGCACGACATCGCGGTGCATGAGACCGTTTTGCGAGCGGCCGGGATTTGGGGCTGAGAGGTGCTTCAGATGCTTTTCTCGCCTTGCCACACGTTGGAGAGAGTTCAAAATCGCCCCCGCATGATTCATCGCCGCCACTTCCTCACCACCGCTCTCGCTGCCGTGCCCTCGTTTCACATCCTCGGAGCGGATGCGGGTAAAAAATACCGCACCGCCATCATCGGCTCCGGCTGGTGGGGCATGAACATTTTGCGCGAGGCCATCGCGTCGAAGCGCATCACCGTCTGCGCGGTTTGCGATGTGCATGAAGACGTCGCCTCCAATGCCGCCGATGAGATCAACGGCCTCAACGGCGACAATCCGAAGATCCACAAAGACTACCGTGAGCTTCTGGAGAAGGAGAAGCCGGAGATTGTCATCATTGCCACGCCGGATCACTGGCATGCGCTGCAAACGATCGCCGCATGCAAAGCCGGAGCGCATGTGCTGGTGGAAAAGCCCACGGGGCACACGGTGGGCGAGAGCCAGGCGATGGTGAAGGCCGCGCGTGCGGCTGGAGTCACCGTGCAGGTCGGATTGCATCGCCGCATCGGCCCGCATCACGTGGAGGCGATGAAGTTCCTGCGCAGCGGAGCGGTGGGGAAGGTGGGCATGGTCCGCGTTTTCGTTCACGGGGGCGGCGGTCAGGAACAGCCCAAGCCGAACAGCAAAGTGCCGGAGGGCATGGATTGGGACATGTGGTGCGGCCCTGCGCCGATGCGGCCTTTCAACACCAAGCTGCATCCCGGCGGCTGGCGGAACTTCCTCGATTACGCGAACGGCACGATGGGTGACTGGGGCGTGCATTGGCTGGACCAGATCCTGTGGTGGAGCGGCGAAAAGGGACCGAAAAAGGTCTTCTGCACCGGCGGCCGGCCGATTGCAGGCCCGGCCGTGCTCAATGACAAGGAGCAGACCACGGATTCGCCGGATCATCAGGTCGCCACGTTTGAGTTTGAGCAATTCACCGCCGTTTGGGAGCACCGGAAGTTCGCCGCGAACGAAGCGGAGAAGCACAAGCTCGGCGCTTATTTCTACGGCGAGAAAGGCACCTTCCACATCGGCTGGCGCGACGGCTGGACCTTTCACCCCTCCAATCCGAAGGACAAGGAAGTCCACGGCGATCACCAACTCCAGGAGCCGGATGGCCACAACATCGCCCTGCTTTGGGCGGACTTCATCGAGGCCATCGAAAGCAAGCGCAAGCCGGTCGCCGACATCGAGGAGGCGCACCGTTCCTCCTGCCTGCCGATGCTGGGCATGCTGAGCTGGAAAGCCGGGCGCAGCATCCAGTGGGATGCCGCCAAGGAGCAGATCATCGGCGATGCGGAGGCCTCCAAGCTGTTGCGGCGCGAATACCGCGGCCCTTGGGTCTATCCGGAGGCCTGATCCACGCCCGCGGGGCAGGGGAGGCAACTCTGGCATGGCCCACGACAGGATGCGCAGCCCCCTTTATTCATTCATCTACGCGACAGTCTGCCCCGCCGCGCCACCATCGCGATTGAGAAAAACCAACCCCGAGCTGTCTCAATCAGACCTCGCCATGCCTTTTGCCCGATTTTTATCCTTTCTGCTTCTGGCCAGCCCAGCGCTCGCGGGGCTGCTGCCGCCGACATCGCCTTACGTCGTGACGAATGGCGTCGTGACGGGCGAGGCGGAAAACTACCACGCCAGAGCCACCGGAAATGGCGATCAATGGCTCGAAGCGCCGACAAATGCCATCGTGCCCACGGGAGTGACGTTTGAAAATGCGAACGGCGGCCTTTTCATGCAGGCGCAGCCGGACAATGGGCCGGGCAGTGTGCCTTTCAGCGGCGCGGGCAGCGGGCCGAGCATCGACTACTCGGTGCAGTTCACCGTTCCGGGCACTTACCGGCTCTACCTGCGCTGGGATGGCCATGACGGCTCCTCGGACTCGATTTACGCGAGTATCGTCGAACTGCAGGATACCAGCGGACCCAATCCGGACTGGTATGAAGACTTTGCTCACACCACGTCGGATTTTGGCCAGCAGGGTTGGGACGGCTCCGGCGAGGCGGAGGTGAATGTGGCCACGCCCGCGCAAAACGCGATGACCTTCACCATTCCGAGCAGCGGCATCTACACGCTGCGCATCGTCGCCCGCGAGGATGGTGTCGCCTTGGACCGTTTCCGCATTCAGCTCGCCACTTTGCCTGATCCGAATCCGGTGGCCGCTCTCGGGCAAAATATCCTGATCGGCAGTGACACGTTCACCTATGCGAATGGCAGCATCGCAGGCCGAAATGGCGGTGTGAACTGGGATTTCGACAATCAAGACGGCGATGGCTTCGTGGGGCTGCGTCGCGAGGGGATGTCCACCTGGGATACGACCTTCGGCACGGCCACGATTTCGGCGAACCGGCTCACGACGATGGA
>JBJONJ010000497.1:0-2704 GCA_046051905.1 Verrucomicrobiota bacterium | reverse complement strand
GCGGTTCCTTGGCCTCGGAGGACGTTTCGGTGATCAAAGCAGCCTTCGGCTCCTCGCGGGAGATCGCGCTGGTGGGCGGATCGGTGAGCTTCTGATACTTGATGCGGCCGTGCATCATGCTCAGCAGCGTCTTGCAAAAGCTGGCCTTCACCTTGGCGAGCTCGGCGATGGTCAGATCACATTCGTCGAGCTGGCCGTCAAGCATGCGGGCCTGCACGATTTCACTGACCATCGTCTCGATGCGGGAGGCGTTGGGCTTCTCCAGCGTGCGTGAGGCGCTCTCCACAGCGTCCGCGAGCGAGATGATGGCGGCTTCTTTGAACTGCGGCCTCGGCCCGGGATAGCGGAAGACCTCCTCGCTGACCTGCGGCACATCATCCTCCGTGGCCTTGTCCTGCTCCACGAGGCGGAGCATCTCGGCCTTTTGATCGAGAGCCTGACGGTAGAAATACCAAGCTAGGGAGGTGCCGTGATGCTGCTCGATGACGTCGATGATGCGCGAGTTGAGATTGTGCTTGATGGCAAGGTCCACGCCATCCTTCACATGGGCGATGATGACGAGGGCGCTCATCCGGGCGGTGAGGTCCTCATGCGGATTCGCCGAAGGGTCCATGTTCTCGATGAAGTACTCCGGCTTCGAGAGCTTGCCGATGTCGTGAAAGTAGGAGGACACGCGGCACATGGTGGCGCTGGCGCCGATGGTCTCCGCGGCGGCCTCGGACAGGTTGGCGACGACGAGGCTGTGGTGGTAGGTGCCCGGTGCCTCGATGGAGAGGCGGCGCATCAGCGGGTGGTTCAAATCAGCCAGCTCAAGCCAGCTCACCTCGGTGGTGACCCCAAAAAGCTGCTCCAGCACCGGCAGGAAGCCGCCCACCACCATGCCGGTGAGTACGCCGATCACGAAGGGCACGCCGATCATGCGGGTGATCTTCACGGATTCCATCAGCCCAGAAGCCTCGTGCAGGAGAAAGGAGAACACGGCCGCTGCCACACCTGCATACAAGCCGGCCATAAAGAGGCGGTTGCGCTTCCTCACGCGTTTCGTGAATACCACCGCGAGGAACCCGAGCAGCGAGGATGTCGCGAGGTAGGTGATCGGGTTCAACACGCCGCCGAAGACCATGGAGCCGAGCAGCGTGGAATAGATGGCCCCGAAGAGTCCGATCTTCCTTCCCAGCATCACCGAGAGCACCAGCGGGGCAAAGACATGTGGCACGGCCATGCCGAGGAGAGCGGGCGGCCAGCCTTGATGACTGCCGAAGTCGATCACGATGGCCCCCAGGACCAGGTGCAGCAGCAGAGTGCCCAGGACGAGCAGCAGCGTGGCATTTTCCTCCATCTCGTCCTGCAAGGCCACACGTTGATGAACCACCAGCGCCGTGCCGATGGCACCCACGCTCAGCCAGTCGAGGAAATCGGGCGGCGGCACGCCTTCAGCCAACGTGGCTCCGATACGCAGCAGGATGGCAAGGCCGATGAAAAACAGCACATACACGCCCACCGTGGCGGCCGGATGCGTCCGCATCTCGTCAAAAAGATCGCCCTCCTGATGCTTTCGCCGCGTTTTACCGCAGGAAAGCCCTTGGCGCTGCAATCTGGCCCTGCGGATGGAGTCAAACATGGTCTCTGGGAGGAAGTGGGAGGTGAAAGTAGCCGAGATCGGCGGTTTGAACAAGTCCGGCCTTGGGCCGGGTTACAGGGAGTCTGTTCGGAAGAACGCAAAAAGTGCCCGCGAGTAGCAAGAAGCGCTCGAAATTGGGTCAAAAACGTCACATGATGAAATCTCCGGGTGGATTACCGGTGACGTTTCCGATGCACGAGCACATCCTCTCTACCTTTAACTTCTCTCTCGACCGCCTCCGCCAGGATGTGCTCGCCATGGCCAGCATGGCCCAGAAGAACCTCGCCTGTGCCATGCGCGGCCTGCTGGAGCGGGACACCGATCTGTGCAACAGTGCCATCGCTGCCGACCAGGATGTGAACGAGCTTGAGAAGGCCGTCGATAAGCTGGGAATGCAGGTCCTTGTCAAATTTCAGCCCACAGCGCACGACTTGCGTGCTGTCATGGGCACCATCCGCGTGGCAAACAATCTCGAGCGCATCGCCGACCAGGCCAGCAGCATCGCCAAGCGGGCACGCCTCATCAACAACCTGCCGGAAATGCCCGAGGTGAAGCTCATGCAGCCAGTCTATGACCTCTGCGCCCGCAATCTGGAGGCCAGCATCCAGGCCTTTATCGCCGGGGATTCGGAGGCTGCGGCCGCGGCCCGCCTGCTCGACAAGGAACTCGACAACGCGGAGAAGGCCCTCGATCGCGAAATGATCTCCGTCATGGAAACCCGTGGTACCGACCTGGAGGGCTACATCCACCTGATTTTCATCGCCCGCTTTCTAGAGCGTGTGGGGGACCATGCGAAGAACATCTGCGAAGACACGGTTTTCATTGAGCGGGCCGAGGACATTCGCTTCATGAAGAACAAGCGGGATGAGGCTGCTCCTCCTGCGGAGCAGGCCTGAACCGGTTGTTTGTTGGCCGGTTCAAAAAGGCAGAAGATTAGCCGGGCTTAAGTGGAATTAAAAACTCCTTACAACCGCTGCTGGAATCCTGACATAATATTCAGGTGTCTCACAAAAGGAATCCTTCCGACCTGCTCCCGCTGTCATGACACGCGCCATTCCACCTCCTCGGATCTGCTTTGGAGTC
>JBJONJ010000496.1:0-3258 GCA_046051905.1 Verrucomicrobiota bacterium | reverse complement strand
AGTGCCAGGCTCTTCGATGCAGCACTCGAAAAGGCCCCGATGAGCTTCTCGATGGCCTCGAATGTTCAAATGGCCGCCGAGCTGGAGTTTTACTCGAAGAGCGGTTCTCGGTTCGTTGACCTCGCCGAGCTTCAAAAGGGCCAAGATGCCCTTTTCATCACCGATGATCCCGCCGCCGTGAAGCCACCGCCGGAGCTTGAGGCCCGTTTTGCCTCGTGGGAGCTGCTTTCCGTGGCCCGGGTGATGCATGCGGGCAATGAAGTGCGCTGGCTGAAAATCTTCTCTTGCCACGACTTCCGCCCGCCCGAATCCTAAGTGTCCAATGCCCGCCTCTCCCGCCATCTCCGTCGTCGTTCCTCTTTACAACGAAGAAGGCAATGTCGCGGAGCTGCAACGCCAGATCGAGGCCGCGCTGGCCACCCGCGATTACGAAATCGTCCTCGTCGATGATGCCTCCACGGACAGCACGCTGGCAAACATCCCGGGCGGCGAGCGTGTGCGGGTGATCCAGTTTGAGAAAAACAGCGGCCAGAGCGCCGCAATGCATGCCGGCATTCACAGCGCCCGTGGCGATGTCATCGTCACCCTCGATGGCGACCTTCAAAACGACCCGGCGGACATCCCGGCGATGCTCACCATGCTCAATCAGGGCTGGGACCTCGTCTGCGGCTACCGCCAGAAGCGCAAGGACACCGCCTTCAAGCGCCTGCAAAGCCGCATCGCCAATGCCGTCCGTGCCCGTTTCGTCGGCGATGGCGTCCGCGACACCGGCTGCACGCTCAAAGCCATGCGCCGGGATTGCCGCGAGGCCCTACTGCTCTTCAACGGCATGCATCGCTTCATCCCCGCGCTCATTCGCAACATGGGCTGGCGTGTCACCGAGCTGCCGGTGAACCATCGTCCGCGTGTCAGCGGCGTGAGTAAATACGGCTTCGGCAACCGCGCCTGGCGGGCCACGATGGACATGCTCGGCGTCCGCTGGCTGAATAGCCGCCGCACGCAGTATCGGATCAAGAAGGGGTGAGGGGGGCTGGACCGTCGAGGCATGGTCAAGAGGTCAAGGTGTGGTCAAGAGGTCAAGGTGTGGTCAAGAGGTCAAGGTGTGGTCAAGAGGTCAAGGTGTGGTCAAGAGGTCAAGGTGTGGTCAAGAGGTCAAGGTGTGGTCAAGAGGTCAAGAAGGCACGGCTTGACCATCTTGACGTTCTTGACCCCACCTTGACCTCTGCTAGACCCACCAAATGGTAACACCCCGTTACCATCACCCCGCCATTGCCGCGCCCGGCTTTCCTTCTCTCATCGCGGCATGTCCGTCCTCAGCCATGCCGACCTCCTCCAGCTCAAGCGCTGGAACACACCCACCATCTACAACGGCTGGGAGCAGATCACGAAGCGCGACTCCGCTGCCGCTGCCTTCAACATCGAGGAAACACGCGATTTCATGCCGCAGATGGGCCCCATGGTCGGCTATGCCGTGACGGTGGTCATCGAGCCGAGCAACAAAGCGCATCGCGAAGCCAACCCGAACGCTGGCAACGACTACCGTCGCTACATGGCCTCCGTGCCCGGGCCGAAAATCGTCGTCGTGCAGGATCTCGACAAGCCACGCGTCATCGGCTCCTTTTGGGGCGAAGTGAACAGCAACATCCACCGCGCCCTCGGCTGCGTCGGCACCATCACCGATGGGGCCATCCGCGATGTCGATGAGATGACCAACGCCGGCTTCAAAGCGCTCGCCCGTCGTCTCTGCGTCGGTCACGCCCATGTGCATCCCGTGCGCTGGAACTGCGAGGTGGAGGTCTTTGGCCGCACCATCCGCCCCGGCGACCTCATCCATGCCGACAAGCACGGCTTCCTCGTCATCCCGCCCGAAGAGCAGCCCGCGCTGCTCGATGCCTCCCGCTTCATGGACAGCAACGAATGCGAAACCGTCATCCCCGCCGCCCGCAGCGCCGCCGGACTGCCCACCGATCAAGTCATCGCCAACCTCGAAGCCTCCATCACCCAATTCAGCGCCAACGTGAAAGCCAAATTCCGCCGCGAAGGCGAGTGGTGATTCCTTCCGCATTCCGCATTCCGCATTCCTCATTCGTCATTATGAAGCTCCGCCCCTCCCGTATCCTCCGCGAACTCCGCGCCGGTCAAAACAGCACCATCTTGAAGCTCAACCTCGGCGATCCACGCATCATCGAGCTCGCCGGGCTGGCCGGAGCCAGTGCCGTGTGGCTTTGCAATGAGCATGTGCCGAACGACTGGCTCAATCTGGAGCACCAAATCCGCGCCGCGAAGCTCTACGACATGGACACCATCGTCCGCGTGAACAAAGGCGGTTACAGCGAGTATGTGAAGCCTTTCGAGTGCGACGCCACCGGCATCATGGTGCCGCACATCACCAGCGCCGATGAGGCACGCAACGTCGTCGATATGGTCCGCTGCCGCCCGATGGGCAGCAAGGCGCTCGACGCCGGAAATATGGACGGCCTCTTCTGCCAGGTGCCGCTGGCGGATTACGCCCATCACTGCAACACCGAGAAATTCGTCATCCTTCAAATCGAAAGCCCCGAGGCCCTCGAAGTCGTCGAAGAGATCGCCGCCGTGCCCGGCTATGACATGCTGCTCTTTGGCGCCGGTGATTTTAGCCACCGCATCGGCAAGCTCGGCCAAGCCACCTGCCCCGAAGTCGTCGCCGCCCGCAAACGCGTCCACGCCGCCGCCATCCAGCACGGCAAGTATGTCGCCGTCGCCTCCCTTTTCGGCCAAAAAGACCAGCTCATCGAGGAAGGAACCCGCGTCTTCACCCTCGGCGCCGATGTGATCGAACTCGGCAACGCCTTCCACAAGATGGTGAAGGACTTCGGTGGCACTGCGGCGGCCGCTGCGAGCGACTCGGTGTATGCGAAGAAGTAAACCAGCGGATTGATGGAGTCGTGGAGTGATGGACCGTTGAGCAGCCGTCACCACCATTCCAGCACTCCAAGACTCCATCACTCCTCCCATGTCCTTCCCCTCCTTCTCCCTCCAAAACAAAACCATCCTCCTCACCGGCGGCGCGGGTCTTTACGGGCGTGGACTCGCCGCGATGCTGGCGGCCACCGGCGCGAAGCTCATCCTTGCGGCCCGCGATGTGGCAAAACTCCAAGTCGTGGCCGATGAAGAGACCGCGAAGGGGCATCAGGTCTTTGCCGAGTCACTCGATCAGGGGGATGAAGCCTCTGTCATCGCCCTCGCGGAGCGCGTGCACGCCCGCTTTGGTGCCCTCGA
>JBJONJ010000495.1:0-7157 GCA_046051905.1 Verrucomicrobiota bacterium | reverse complement strand
CGGCCACCGAAGCCCCAGCCACCGAGGCTCCGGCCACCGAAACACCGGCCACCGAGGCTCCAGCCACCGAAACACCGGCCACCGAAACACCGACCACCGAAACCCCGGCCACCGAGGCCCCCGCCACCGAAACACCGACCCCCACCCACCTCACCACCGCGCAGAAAGAGGGCAACGTCTTCATCATTTCCGATGTCGATGCCTTCTACGACAACTTCTGCTACCAGGCCCAGCGCCTCGGCAACATGCAGCTCGTCCAGCCCATCAACGGCAACTCCTCGCTGCTCTTCAACCTCATCGACCAGGCCGCCTCCTCCACCCACCTCATCGGGTCCCGCAGCCGCGCCGCCACCAGCCGCCCCTTCACGGTCTTCCGTGAAATGGAGGCCGATGCCAACCAGCGCGTCGGTGCCAAAATCGCCGAATTCGAGGAAAAAGCCGAAGAAGCCCAACAACGCCTCGGCGAACTCCAATCGCAAAAATCCGCCGGCAACGAACTCTACCTCACCCCGGAACAGGAGCAGGAAATCCGCAAACTCCGCTCCCAGGAAGTCGATGCCCGCAAGGCCATCCGCGAACTCCAGAAAGACCTCCGCCGCGACAAGGATCGCATCGCCGCCAACATCATCCTCTGGAACATCGTTGCCGTCCCCGCCCTCGTCCTCATCGCCGCCGGCATCTTCCTCTTCATCCGCCGCAGCTCCACCCGCGCCCGCTGAACCATTCCTACCCGAACAACCCCTCACCCACCTGACCCCATGAGCAAAAAGCAAGTCCTTGCCCTCTGGATCATCGCCATCGCCCTCGTCATCGCGGTGGTCGTGGTGAAATCCACCAAATCCGAATCCTTCACCACCGCCACGGAACGCTCCCGCGGTGATACCCTCCTCGCCGACTTCAAACCCGATGAAGTCGCCGCCATCACCATCACCAAAGGCCAGGAAACCCTCAACCTCAAGAAAACCGAAGGCACCTGGACCGTCACCGAGCGCGACAACTACCCCGCCCTCGTCCGCAGCATCAACGAACTCCTCCGCACCCTCGCCGAGGTCAAGGTCACCCAGGGCATCGAGGCCGATCCCGCCTCCGCCCCGCGCTTCGGCATGGACCCCGAGTCCGATAACCCGGAGGAACAAGCCACCGACCTCGTCCTCGCCGATGCCGGCGGCAAGGAAATCGCCCGCCTCACCTTCGGCAAGAACCTTGAAGCCGCCTCCGATCCCATGAGCCCCTTCGGCGGTGGCTCCACCGGCCGCTTCATCCGCAACCATGCCGATACCTCCGGCATCTACGTCACCAGCGAACTCTTCCCCACCCTCACCGCCAAGGCCGAGGCCTGGCTGCATGACGATTTCCTGAAGGTGGAGAAAATCCAATCCATCGCCGTCAGCGAACCCGGCAAACCGGACGCCACCGCCTGGAAACTCACCCGCCCTACCGCCGATGCCGAGTTCACCCTCGAAGGCAAGGCCGCCAACGAGGAACTCAACACCGAAAACATCACCCCCCTCAAGAGCCTCTTCTCCTACGCCCGTTTCGAGGACGTCCTCACCGCTGAAAAAGCGGAATCCGCCTGGGACAAGGAAAAGCGCCAGACCGCGGTCATCACCACCGAGGAAGGCTTCACCTACAACCTCAGCTTCGGCCCCATGAAAGAGGAAGCCCCTCCGTCCGCTGATGCCCCGCCCGCCGGCTCCTACCTCATGACCGTCACCGTCACCGCCAACATCCCCGCCGAGCGGAAAAAGGAGGAAGGCGAAAAGGAAGAAGACGCCAAGACCAAGGACGAAGCCTTTGCCACCCGCAAAAAGGCCCTCGAAGAACGCCTCGCCGCCGATCGCAAACTCGAAGGCCGCACCTTCAAAGTCAGCAAATTCACCATCGAGGCCCTCCTCAAGTCCCGCCCTGAACTCATCAAAGCCGCCCAACCCGCCGCCGACGCTTCGACTCCTGCCGCCGACGGCGCCCCGGGCGTCCCCGAAAACCTCCGCCGCCCCGTCCAAGCCGTCACCCCCCCCATCGAAATCCCCGCCGCCCCCGAGGAAGGCGAGTGATCAGTGGAACATAGGCACCGCAAAGGAACAGCCGAAGGTAGATGGTAGATGGTAGATGCTCGGCGCGAAGCATCGGCTGTTCCTTAAGTCTTGCGTCTTGCGTCTTGCCGTCTTGAGTCTTTTCCCGGCTGTTCTTAGGCACTTGGCCCTTGGAACTTCCCGCGAAGGCACCGGTCAACGATGGGTGCCAGAGATTGGCAGAAGAATGAAGGCAGGAGAATGCTAGGCGGAGCCTTACCTGTTTCCTCCTCCCGCTTCCAGCTGCTGAAGAGAAACACGGAATACACGGAAACGTTGATGGAGTTGGGTAACAACGAGAATCGCGAAAATCGCGAAAGGAACGAAAGGGAACATCCGGTTTTGGATGGTGGATCAACCAGCGCTCGGCGCGAAGCATCGGCTGTTCCTCACGTCTTGCGTCTTGCTGTCTTGAGTCTCTTCCCGGCTGTTCTTTGGAACTTGGAACTTGGCCCTTGGAGCTCCCCGCGAAGGCACCGATCAACGATTGATGCCAGAGATTGGCAGAAGAATGAAGGCAGGAGAATGGATGGAGGTCGAATGATGGCAGCCTTCCAGCCCCATGAGGGGCGCAGTAATGTAGCCTCGGGTGCAACCCGTGGACTCTGCCCCGCCAATGACCCCCGCGCTTGATCCGCGCCCCGCTCTTTCCAAGCTCGGCTGTTCTTGGGAACTTGGAACATCCGCGCCGCCGCTCATTTTGGCTTGATATACGCACCCGAACCCGAAAATTTCCTTGAGGCACGGGAGGAATCTACCCATCTTCGCCAAGCTCCCCACAGGCTCCCACCCGCCAGAAGGATGCCAAATCAACTGTTCTGCCAAGAGTGAATCTTCGTCATCTATTCAGCATTAAGATCAGACAGGAGCGTTGCTGCGAAAGTGATACCCAGCTCCAATCTGCAACACTGATTCAAAGTGTATAAAGACTATATACCGACTATCACCAAACGGTTCGAAGAGCATCTGTCAAAGATCGAAGCTCAGTACGGGTTCGACTACGGCGATGAGTTCGAGTTCGCTTTGATTGACTTTCTCGATACGGTCTTGCCTGAAAAATTTGGAGTGCGCCGTGGTCACGCATCCACGTTTGAGGGGAGTCAAGCAGGTGACGATTTAATCGTTTTCGATCGAATCCGAATGCCAACTATTGGATTACGCGACAGTTTCGAAAAGTACAGAAAGACCCGCATACCAGTTGAAGCCATCTATTCCTACATCGAGGTCAAACATACACTCATCCTAGAGGGAGATGGACCCCAGAGCATGAAGAAAGCGTGTGCGCAGGTTGCGAAGGTGCGCAATTTGTGTGCGACGCGGGCAGCGGAGCCCCTCAACGTTGCACGCCTACCGCGAGATTTGCATTTTGCAGCCGCAAACGGAGGCTACCCGGATCGAATGGATCCCACTCTAGGAGTAGTGTTTGCGAGAAATGTAAAGGTCCGATCAACCGACAAGGCGTTCGCAACTGGCACCGAAATTGAGGAGGCGCTCCATCGCCTTGGCGGAGTGACAGGCAATGAGCCTCCGCCTGATCTGATGGTTCTCGGGCCGGACATCGTGATCACGCCGCATTTGGACCGCGCTGACAAGATCGCCTTCGAATATGTATCGCCGTTCTACCTGCCTTATCGCAGCAACTTTGGAATTCGGTTTGCAGGCGGTCACGCAGCTGCAATTGCTGTTTGCACGATTATGTATGCTCTCGACTTGATTCGCCTTGGCCCAATGCCGTGGCGTCGCATGCTCGCACACGTAATTGGAGCTCCCTTGGACAACCTAAAGTTCAACCAGAATCCCGAGCAAGAACAGCCTCCGATGTCACCCGGCCTACCACGAATCAAAGATAGCCAACAAGGCGAAGAAGCCGATGCCTGATAGGCACACTTTTGTACGCGAGGCTCGTCCGTAGCTCTGTGCTTGCAGGGCGGCAACGGCTTTTCTATGACATTGTGCTAAGAAAATGAAACTACTCCTCGCACTCGTCTTAGCAGCGATGACTCTCCATTGGGCGGCCGAAGAGCAAGGTAATGTCATCACGATTTCCCCGCTTCTAGGCGCTGGTTTCGGCAAGATGATCGAGATTGAGGGCCGGATTAGTGACGATCAGGACGCTCGCCTTCGAGCCCACCTCGGCAGGAAGCTCTTTGAGGTGCAGCGTGTCGGGACCCACGCACTGCCGAAGCCAGTGGTGATCGAACTCCTTGTTTTTGGGTGGACCGATATACCAATTCCAGATCGCAGAACCGTTGCTCGATTTCGCGGACATGAGACTGGAGGATTCACCGGGATTCGGAACGAGACATTCGAGGGTGTCCCTTCCGTAGTGACGACCGCACACCACTTTCAAAGTCGGTTTGAGGAGACCAGGCAGCTGAAACAATCCAAGGCACAACAAGCCGGCGCTGGACAACCCGCCACCGATCTTAGTCGGACTTGGAGGGTGCCGACAAACCACAGCCCGATGCGGAGGGGCACTCCAAGTAGCGGGTGCCAGATCTCGAAGTTAGCCAAAAAATGATATGATCTGGGAAGCATACCAACAAACAAAGATCGTAGGTGCCGAGAGAACTGCCGAACGAGCGATCTCCAAGGCAGACAGATATGCCGCTGACATTGCGAACGTGCAGCGTCAGGTCGCCCGACTCACCCTCGCATGCCAAGCCATGTGGGAGCTGCTTCGAGACCGATCAGACCTTACTGAGCAGGATATCGAAGCAAAGATAAATGAGATTGATGCGCGGGATGGTCAAGTTGATGGCAAGATCGGAATCGTCCTCGCTGAGTGTCCCTCATGCGGACGACCCACGAATTCGCGTCGGGACTCCTGCTTGATGTGCGGTGCCCCACTTCAGCGTCAACATCAATTTGAAGTCTAACAAGCTATCAAACTTCAACGCCTGATCCGCAACCACTTCCAGCCGCCATGATTGCTATAACCTCAACCCCCTGTTCCACCCTCGCCTCCGGACAGGCGTAGGAGGACTCGACGTTCTGTCAGAACGCACCAATGACGACTTCCCCGGATAGCGACCGAACGTGCAGCTTCTATTTCAACGGCCACGAGCTGTCGGAGTGGGCGGCGCACTGGCACGTTTGTGATCTGGACATTTTCCTCAACGGGTATCGGGACGACTGGGACGAGTTTGTCGGCTACCAGCACATTTGGCACCTTCAGAATCGCTTGGACCACGTCGGGGTAGTTGAGAGCGAAGATCCCCTCATATTCCGGGTATGTGCTCAGGAGGTGTTGCTCGCGCTGATCCGAAATCGCGAAGCTGTGGTTGGTCGGATTCGGGAGGCAGTGTCTGATGGTACAAGCGCCCCTGAAGTTCTTGACGAACTGATTGATGGAATTGCTCGAATGATTGAGCTGGTCCATCGTGATGGAATCGCGGTTTGGACCAGTGGCAGTGTGGCAGACTTGGATCGATTGAATGGCGTGATCTTGTGTCACCGCGAGGCCACTGGCGGTCCGAGCGCGGAATTGCCTCACATCCGGCAGCGGCGGGCTGAGCTATCTCACCGTTGTGGCTTCCAGCTTAAGGATCTGAGATCAATTGCCCAGTCGGGGACTCTAGACAAGCGGCTGAGGCGTGTCGTCAACCAGCTACCAAACAAGACAGAACAAGTCGGAGCACCAAACCACTGACCCGCCGCGAGTTCAATCTGCCATGACCATTCAACCTCCAACCCACAGTCGATACCTCACCCTCCGGCAGCCATGAAAGGACTTCAACGTTGCAAAGCATTTCGAAACCCAGCGTGCGCCGCACTTTAACACACAATGAAACCAATTATGATTCTAGCGCCCTTGATGATGCTTGCTTCCTGTGCGAGCCCATCTGTTTCGAAGATTGGACCTAACACATACCTGGCATCCGAGACTTCGGCCGCCGGAATGTTTGTTAACATGTCCAGCCTCAAGGCTAAGGCTATCGGCAAAGCAAATGATTTTGCTGAGCAGCAGGGAATGGAGGTGGAAGGGCTCAACATAAAAGAGAGCAAGCCGATCGTTGCGGGCTTTCCGTCGGTTGACTACCAGTTTCGCCTCGTCCCGAAGGGGCAGACAAGTAGCGGTAATGCAATCGAGCAGAGTAGACAAGCCTACTGATAAAGTGCAATGTCGACTCAAGGCAATGGAGAAAACCTGATAAGTCACCGCCCTGAACACCTGTCACGCCGCGATTTCAATCCGTCATAACAAATCAATCTCCAACCCACCGTCCCACCCTCGCCCCCGTACAGGCATGAGTGGACCTCCATGTTTCTTAAGGATGATCACCCCTCACAACCTCGTAGCTCGGCTCCTTGCGATCGCCTTTTTGGCCTTCGCTGGAATGGGGGCCGGCTTCGCCGATCAGTTTACTGGGTTATGCAGGGAAGCGCCGATCATCGTCCGAGCGAGAATCGTCGCCTTGGAGCCCGGCGTGAGCATCAGCGATCAGAGCAAGGATTTCGTGGTTCAGGCAGAGGTGGTCCAGGTGGCCAAGGGCAAGCTCAGCAAGAAGGAGCGTATCAAGGTCGTCATTCGGCTTCCCATGAGGGACCACGATTTGTTGCGCGACGATCGATCGGAATGAAGGTGGATGGGGATTTCATTTTATTCCTCAGGCCCCGATACGCTGCCGATGGGAAGACGCTCGTCCATTATCGATTTACCGAGGTTCCGCTCGGATGCCTACCGCACGACTTTTACACTTGGTCACAGCTTGAAAGAGCTATAAAAGAGAGCTAAAGTAGCGCGGTGACCACCACTATCATGCGTCTATTTTCGATGTCTTTCTCTGACTACACCCCTAACCCCGCCAAGAACATCCCCAGCCCCGTGATCGACATGCGCCTCCGCTGGGAGTGTTACGTGCGCTCAACATTGTTCAGGAAATGAAGAAGCCCATTCGATGCCGCACCATCAAGACTCTGGTTTGCCTTGGCCTCCTGGGATTGATCGGCGCGTACGGGATTGTGGAACCCCGGAGTTCGGTCGGGCATGTCGTTTTTCATGCGGCTTATGCGTTCCCCCCGTCACGGCCTGCCGTCTTGCGCTTCTACACGTGGAGTCTCAGGAAGTTTGAGGGCGGATAC
>JBJONJ010000494.1:0-4194 GCA_046051905.1 Verrucomicrobiota bacterium | reverse complement strand
CGACCTGAATGGCGACGACGAAGCCGACTTCTACGAGTGCGTCACGAATGCGATGCAGACCTCGCCAGGTGGACATGATTTCATTGTCGGCTTGGAGACGGACAAAGACGGTCGCTGGTATTTCGCATCGGGAAATCAGGGCGTGTGCCGTATTGATGTGAAACAGACACTCTTGTCTGTTCAGAATCAGAAGCAGACAGGAGTGTCTGCATCACTGGAAGTGCTCGCCACCGGCTTCCGCAATCCAAATGGCCTCGGTCTCTCACCAGACGGCCGCTTCATCACCACAAGCGGCCAGGAGGGCGATTGGACGCCGGCGACGTCGGTTTTCCAGATCGAGCTCGATCAGAACCTCGGTGCGCACTTTGGCGCGGGCGGTCCGAAGGATGGGAAGGTGCCGGAGCCGCTGCTGATGTATCTGCCGCGTGGCGAGGACAACTCGGCGAGTTCGCAGGTGTTTATTCCTGACGCAGCCGGGACGGCTGCACCACACTCTTGGGCTGCGTTGAAGGGTGATAATAACCTCATTCATCTCTCTTCGGGCGGTGGCAGCGCATGGTTGATGATGCGGCAGCAGGTGAAGGGTCGCTGGCAGGCGGCGGTGGTCAAAATCAGCGGGAATTTTGATTCGGGGCCGCAGTGTGCGCGATTCAATCCGAAGGATGGTCATCTCTATGTGAACGGCATGACCGGCTGGGGCACCTACACGCCGAAGGATGGCTGCTTTCAGCGCGTGCGCTTCACTGGCGGCGACAAGCCGGTGCCGGTGGGCTTTGAGGCTCGCGACAATGGCGTGCTGATTCGTTTCAACCAGCCCGTGAAAGAAGCCGATGCCGCGACGTGCTTCGCGCAGTGCTGGAACTACAAATATGGGCCGCAATACGGCTCGCCGGAGTATTCGGTGAAGTATGCGGACACGCCCGGCCATGATCCGCTGGAGGTGCGCAGCGTGCAAAAGCTCGATGACGGCAAGACGCTCTTCCTCGAAATCCCGCAGATCGTGCCCGCGGGCCAAATTCATCTGCATCTGAGCACCGGGCATGATGTTTTCATGACGGCGCATGCTTTGGCGGAGTCGTTCACGGATTTCCCCGGCTACACGAAGATCGCCAAAACGAACCACGCCGCGCAAATCGGCCTCGAAGCGCCGAAACCGGCCAAACCGAACCCGTGGGCCAAAGGCGAGCCCGGACGCGAAATCGTCGTCGAGGCCGCTTTGGGCCTGCAATTCGTCCAAAAGCAGCTTTTGGCCAAAGCGGGCGAAAAACTCACCATTCGCTTCAAGAACCCCGACGTCGTGCCGCACAACTGGCTGCTCGCGAAACCTGGCTCGCTGCAAAAGCTCGGCGAGAAGGTCAATCTCATGATCACCGACCCGCAGGGCATGCAGAAGCACTATGTGCCGGATAGCGATGACGTGATCGCCTACACCGACATGACGAATCCGAAGGCCGAGTTCGTCATCCACCTCACCGCGCCGAAGGAGAAGGGCGATTACCCCTACCTCTGTACGTTCCCCGGCCACTGGATGGTCATGAATGGCGTGTTGAAGGTGGAGTAGCTTCGATTGGCAATCGAAGCCCCTGAAATTCGAGTGACACTCGAATCTACGCGGAGAAGCTCTCTCCGCAGGAGCAGGTCACCACGGCGTTGGGGTTCTTCACCTTGAAGCCGCCTTGCTGGAGGTCGTCGCTGTAGTCGAGCTCGGAGCCGGAGACAAAGAGGGCGCTTTTCGGATCGATGACCACGCGGACCTCGGCGCTGGTGACCATGATGTCGCGGTTCGCGGGGCCATCGACGAGGTCCATCTTGTATTGCAGGCCGGAGCAGCCACCACCGACGACGGCGATGCGCAGGGCACCATGCTCCGCCCTGCCTTGCTTTTTGAGCAGGCCGAGGAGGCGGTTCGAGGCACCGGGGAGGATTTTGATGAGCTTTTCGTTGCCGATCTTGTAGCTGACGGGCGTGGCGGACATGCGGGGATGCTTGGCAGGGCTGGAGGACGCTTTCAAGAGCTTCGATGCACCCGGTGAAAAAGAGGTCGCAAATGGTCCGGCATTCGCCAAAAAGACCGCTCACATGTCCCAAACCAGCCCTTTTCGCATCGGAGTCGCCGGAGTCGGCGCCATTGGCAAGAATCACGCCCGCCTCATGGCGGACATCGCCGCACGCAGCGGCGGCGCGGTGCAGTTCACGGCGGTGTATGACGCGGATGCGACGCGGGCAGCCGAGTTTGCGGCCCAATACGGCACCCACGCGGCCAGTGACATCGCCGATTTCGCGGAGCGGGTGGACGCGGCCAGCGTGGCGGTGCCCACGGTGTATCATCGCAAAGTGGCGGAGCCGCTGATGGAGCGTGGTATCCATGTGATGGTGGAGAAGCCGATCAGCGAATCCTACGCGGAGGCGCAGGCCTTGATCGAGCTGGCGAAAGCGAAGAGCGTGATCCTGCAGGTGGGGCACATTGAGCGCTTCAATCCCGTCCTGCTCCAGCTCGAGCAGCGGATGGACAACCCGCGCTTCATCGAGGCGCACCGCCTTTCCCCCTTCCCGAACCGCAGCATCGACATTGGGGTGGTTTTGGACCTCATGATCCACGACATCGAAATCGTGCTCCACCTCGTCAAATCCCCGCTCGTGCAAGTGGATGCGGTGGGCATCCCGGTGCTCACGCGGCGCGAGGACATCGCCAATGCCCGTCTCAAATTCGCGAACGGCTGCATCGCGAACATCACCGCCAGCCGCATCAGCCCGGAGAGGCTGCGGAAGATCCGCGTCTTCCAAAGCGACAGCTACCTGAGCCTCGATTACCAGGAGCAGAGCGGTTGGATCTATCGCAAGGATGGCATGCAGATCGTCCGCGAGGAAGTGGAGGTCGAGAAGGATGAGCCGCTGAAGCTGGAACTGGCCTCCTTCGTCGAGTGTGCCCGCCAGGGCCGTCGTCCGGTGGTGACGGGTCAAGAAGGTGCCGAGGCCGTGCGCATCGCGCTCGAGATCACGGACCAGATTGAGCAGAACGCGAAGCTTGGCTCGGGCGGCAAGTGAATGGCATTTTCAGCCTCGCGGGGCCTCCACGGTCCGCATCACGGCATTGAGCATGTCGTCCACGGTTTGGCCAGTGATGGCGACTTCGGGTGAGAGCTGGACGCGGTGACGTAGGACGGGCAGCACGGCGCGTTTTACATCGCTGGGCGTGATGTAGCCGCGACCTTCGAGCAGGGCGTAGGATTTGGCCACTCGGACGAGGCTGATGGCTCCGCGCGTGCCGGCGCCGAGGCTGATGGCGCTGTGTTGTCGCGTGGCGCGGACGAGGTTCACGGCGTAATCGACCACCGGCTCGACGGCTTGCACCGCAGCGGCCTCGGCCTGTGCGTTGAGAATGTCTTCGGGTGTGCAGACTTGCTGCACATCGCCAGCGGAAAGGCCGCTGCCACCGGCTTTGGACGCGACGGCTTTGACGATCCAGGCTTCATGCTGGCTCTCGGGGTAGTCGATGAGCACTTTAAGCAGGAAACGGTCGAGCTGGGCCTCGGGCAGCGGGTAGGTGCCTTCCTGTTCGATGGGGTTCTGCGTCGCGAAGGTCATGAAAGGCGGCTGCAGCGCATGGCTTTCGCCGTCGATGGTGACTTGGGCTTCCTGCATGACTTCGAGCAGGGCGGATTGCGTCTTGGCCGGAGCACGATTGATCTCATCGGCGAGGAGGAGATTGGCGAAGACGGGGCCGCGACGCACGCGGAAGGTCTGGCTGCCGAGGTCGAAGAGCGTGTGGCCGGTGACATCGGAGGGCATCAAATCCGGCGTGAACTGGATGCGGCGGAAGTTCCCGCCAAAGGTGCGGGCCAAAGCGAGCACGAGATGCGTTTTGCCGAGGCCGGGCTTGCCTTCGAGCAGCACATGACCTCCGGCGAGCAAGGCGGCGAGCACTTGATGCACGACTTCATCTTGTCCCACAAAGACCTGACCCACCGCCTGACGGATGGCGTGCATCGTGGAGGTGCTGGTGGGCACGGTGGGCGGTGCATAGCTGGCCGGTGGTGTCACGTAAACAGGCTGCGCAGGCGGCTCGTAGCTTTGCACGGGCGGCGCATAGCTCGGCGCGGGTGGCGTGTAAGGCGGCGGCACCGTGGAGGGCGGAGGAGGTGGGAAGGCGGGATCGTTCATGAGGCTGCGGTGAGGTGTTGGAGAGCGTTGGGA
>JBJONJ010000493.1:0-5426 GCA_046051905.1 Verrucomicrobiota bacterium | reverse complement strand
CGGGGAAATTGTGTTTCACGCGGGTGGGGATGAGATTGCCGACGCCGTGGCCGCCTTCTTCGTGGAGATCGAGGCGGGCGGGCACGCCGACCTTCTTCAAATCGGCGATGATGTTCGTGGCGATCTCGATGGGCTTGTCGGTGGTGGCGTGAATGAGAAAAACGGGCGGGGAGTTCGCTTTGAAGACAAACGGGTTCTCCGGCTTCCGCCAATGCCAGGTGCCGAGGCCGACGGCGAAGTCGGGACGGCTGCTGAGGCGGTCGATGGGATCGGTGGCCTGCGGATCGCCGAGGTCGAAGTTCGCGGCGAGGTTCATCGCGAGGTTCGCGCCGGCGGAATAGCCAGCGACGCCGATTTTCGCCGGATCGATGCCCCATTCGGCCGCGCGATGTCGCACGAGGCGCATCGCGCGTTTCGCATCGAGCAAGGTGAGCGCCTGGATGCCTTCGTGGGGCAGGATGTGCGGCGGACGCGTGCGGTATTTGAGACCGATGACGGCGATGCCCATTGGATTGAAGACCTCAGCGGCATAGACGACATGCGTTTTCCAAGCGTGGCCGCCGTAGCCGCCACCCGCACACACGACGAGGGCCATGCCATTGCGATTCTCCTTCGGCGGCAGATACGGCGTGATCGTCGGCACCGAGACGCTTTGGATGGTCTGGTTGTCCTTGATGACCTCCGGTGCGGCGTTTTCCAGGAACTGCGGCGGCTTGTCTGGCCAAAGATGAATTGGCTCCGGCGTGCCGGGGCCGAGTTGCTGCATCAGCTCGCGCTCGCTGGGTGTGAGATCCGCAGCGATGGCGGAGGTGCTGAGGAGAAGGTAGAGAAGTCGTCTCACGGCTTGAACTCGGCGATGACCTTGGCGCTGGTGACATCCCAGGCTCGCAGGACGCCGTCTTGATCGCCGCCGAGGATCAAATCACCGCCGCGATTGGTGGCGAGGGATTGGAGAAAGCCGGTGGACCCGGGGAGTTGTTTCACTTCACCGCCATCGCTGGTGATGAGGCGGAGCTTGGCATCGCCGGCGCTGGTGGCGATCTGATCGGCGGCGCCGAGGTAGCGGATGCCGGTGACTTCCTTGTCCCAGCCATCGACACTCTTGCGGCGGTCGCCGGTGGTCCAGTCCCAGACTTTGACGACGTTGTCGGCGCCGCTGCTGGCGAGCAGGCGGCCATCGGCACGCCACGAGAGGCCGAGGACATGATGTGTGTGGCCTTCGAAGACCTTCACGACCTTGCCGCTGGTGAGATCGGTGATGCGCACCGCTTTGTCCGCTCCGCCGGAGGCGAGGATCTTGCCATCGGGCGAGAAATCGAGCGCGAAGACACTGTCGAGATGACGCTCGGCGTAGTTCGTCACGAGCTTGCCGGTGGTGATGTCCCACAAGGTGATGTCGCCGCTGCGGGAGGGCTCGCCGCTGCCGATGGCGAGCGTCTTGCCATCGGGTGAGAAGGCGAGGCTGTTGGCGCGGTCGGTGATTTGCGATTTGCCATCGCCGCTGCCGAGCGAGCGCTCGAGTGTCCACGCGGTGCTGGTGCTGCCCGGAGTGAGAGGGCGGCCAGTGGCGGTGCTCCAAGCCTGGGCGGGGCCGCTGTCGTAGGTGGCGATCAATTCGAGGCCGTTGGGGCTGAATTGCAGCGCTTTGGCCTTCTTCATCACCGTGGCGAGCGACTTCGCGAAGGTGTCGCGCTCGGTGTTGGCCTTGTCGGATTCTTTTTTCACGACTTCGAGGCGTGCCTTGGCATCGACGACGGCTTGTTTGGCCTTCTTTTCATTCTCGGTGACGAGTTTGATCTCGTTGGCAGTGTCGGTGATGGCGGCCTCGCCACGCGTGACGGCCTCCTGGGCGAGCTTGAGGTCGGTGGCAGCCTTTTCCTTCGCTTCCGTAGCCCTGGCATCGGTGGCCGTATTTTTGTCCACGGTGGCTTTCGCGTCCGTTTTGGCCTTCAGGTCCTTCTTTTTGTCCTCAAGGCTCTTTTTGGCGAGTTCGGCGAGTTCGTTGGCTTTCTTCAAACGGTTCGTTTGCTCGGTGGCATCGGTCTCGGCACGTTTGATCGCTTCGTTTTGAAAGGTGACCTCCAAAGCAGCACGCGCCGCGGCGAGCGTGCGCTGGGCGAGGGCCTGCTGGCTGGCGGGATCGGTCTTGATGTGGGCAATGAGTTTGGTGCCCTCGCTGAGTTTGATGCTGTTGTCGGCCTCTTGAGTCGCGGTGAACTTCGTCGAGGCGACCGGCGCGGGGGCTTTGATCTCGCGTTTCCAGATTTTCACCTCGCGAAAGCTGCCCGTGGCAAGGCGCGTGCCATCCGGCGAGAAGGCGAGGGCTTGAACAAGATCGCGATGGGCGACGCCGGGCTGCTTGTAGAGGCCGGATTTGATCAGCGACTCATCAGTGAGCTTCGTGACGAGGCTCTGCGAGGGCAGGTGGTAGAGGCTGATTTGATTTGCCCGAGCCGCGGCGGCGTAGTCACCCTGCGCGGTGCTGGCGAGCGCGAAGATAGGCTGGTGGCCGGCGGGCAGCGGTTCCCAGGCGATGACCTTGTCACGCTTCGGCGAAGGGCGTGCGCCTTGATCGATCCAGTCCTTCAAGATGGCGAGCTGCTGCGAGGTGAGGTTCACCGCACCGACTTTGTTTCCCTTCGGTGGCATCTCGCTATCCCACGTGTGCGCGGCGGCCTGGTAGATGATGCTATCGGCGCCTTGGCCGGGAATGAGGCCCTTGTCGGTCTCGCCGCCTTTGATCATGAGCTCGGGCGTCTCCATGTTCAGCCCACCCTTGGTGGTGGTCTTGTTGTGGCAGGCGATGCAGTTGTCTTTGAGGAAGGGATAGACCTGCTTGTCATAGTCGATCACGCCGGGCGCGGCGGCGGCGGAAATGACGAATGCGGAATGCAGAAGGACGAATGAGCGGAGCATGATGCCGCAGAATACGCGGCGAGGCGGCCGGTTTGCTCAGTCCGCGGGCTCAGAGTCCCGGATTCTTGAGGCGGATCTCCTGGCGGAGGTCGGTGATGCCATCACGGATGACATGGAGTTCGCGTTTGTATTCACTGAAAAGCGTGTGGCGGTCCTCCCAAGTGGGATCGGCCAGGAGGGCGTTCAGACCGGAGAGCGCCTCGTTCGACCAGTTCAGGCAGCGCTTTAAAATAGCGAGCGTGTAGCCGGCGTCGGAGCCCTCGGCAAAGCGGCGGGTGCTGAGCGCCCCGGCGAGCTTGCCGCTGATGCTCATGGTGTTGGAGATGAAGCGGCTTAGCGGTGTGTTGCGGGCCTCTTCATCTCCGATGCCCTCGTCGCGGTCCTCATCGCGGAGATCCCGCAGGATGCGGCTGACGAGCTTGTGCGCGGATTTTTGCAGTGGATGGCTGCGACGCTCCTCCATGTAATCGGCGAAAAAATCCTCTTCGTCATCTTGATCGATCTTGGAGAGCTCGTCCTCAACGCCCTTCCATTCCTCACCGGCATCCTCGGGTTCGTCATCGTCAGCATCGAAATCCTCCACGGATGGCGCTTCATCCGCCCGCGCCGGCTTGCCGGAGTTTTCCTGGGCCTGCGCCATCATGTCGAGCATGTGGTCCCAGCCCATGACAAAGGCCACCTTGGTCTCGTCGTCCTCATTGTCGGCGTATTTGTCCATCGCCTCCATGTGGGCGTCGGTGACGCGGTCGGAGAGCTTCAGGGACTCCTCCCACTCGGCCTCGGACATGGGAGCCTCGTCGTCGGCGTCCAAGGTGTCATCCTCGTCATCGCGCGGCTTTTTCTCCGGCCGCCGGATGATGGTGGCGAGCCAGTTGCGCATGGCATTGAGGTTGGCGAACTGCTGCGCCTGCTCCTCCGCCTCGTCCATCTGCCAGGCGAACTCGGTGATCTGCATCTCAAAATCGGCGCTCTCGATGACGACGCGGCCATTTTCCTCGGAGAACCACTCAATGTAGATCGAGTTCCGCCACTCAAAGGGCGGCTGCCTTCCCTCCTCCATGCAGAGCTGCCACACCTCGTCGCTGGCGGTGATGTGCTTCACCTTTTTGGAGACGGTGATGTCTCCCACGATGCCATGCTGGACGGACTTGAGGTCGCCCTGGTTCTTTTGGCGTCTGGGTTCCGGATTGGTGAAGGTGATGCGGGCTCCGGCGACATCCCGCCAGGCATCCCCTTCGAGGTCGAGAGTGAGAGGCTCTTTCCGTCCCTCGAGCCAGATGCGAACACGCACGCGACCCTGCTGGGTGTTGTCGAGTTCACCGCGAACGATTGCCTGATCGAGTCGGAATGCCATGTGGGGGTAACCAAGCCGCTGCCCGCGGCAGAATTCAAAGCCCAATTTGTGGCGGCACGGCAACGCTCCAGCGGGGTGTTTTACAAATTCAGGCTTTCTAAATTGCCCGCTGCCGCTACTCTCGCGGCCCTGTGACCCCCTCACGCATGTATCTCAGTCTCTGGTTCGGTATTCTCCTGAGCACCCAGGCCGGTTGCTCCTCGTCTAAAGACACCGGAATCGCCGACGCGACCTCCAAGGGTGAAGTCCGCCGCGCCCTGCCCTTCGAGGAGAACAACGGCACGGCCAAGGACGTGCCAAATCCGATCGCGAAGCAGTTCAACAACCCGTCCTCGCTGCCCACCACGCCACCTGCCGGCGTGCGTGTCTCCTATTCCTCAGTCAAAACGAGCCAGAAGATCCTCGCGATGACCTTTGACGATGGGCCGCATCCCTCGCTCACGCCGAAGCTGCTCGACCTGCTGAAGGAGCGGAATATCAAGTGCACCTTCTTCCTCATCGGCAAGCAGGTGAAGATGTATCCGGACATCGTCCGCCGCATGATCGCGGAAGGTCATGAGATCGGAAATCACACCTGGACGCATTGCAGCCTCACCAGCCGCTCCGACGAGCAGATCCGCAAGGAACTGCAGCAGTCCGCCGACGCCGTGAAAGAGGTCGCCGGAGTCAGCCCCCAGCTCATCCGCCCGCCCTATGGCGCCATCAACCAGCGCATCAAGGACATGATGTTCTCCGAATTCGGCTACTCGACCATCATGTGGAGCGTCGATCCGCAGGACTGGCGTCGTCCCGGCGTGGCCGCGGTGACCAGCCGCCTCGTCAACGGTGCTAAACCCGGTGCCATCATGCTGGCCCACGACATCCATCCCCCCACGCTCACCGCGATGCCCGCGATGTTCGACCAGCTCATCGCCAAAGGGTATCAATTCGTCACCGTCAGCCAGCTCATGAACCTGGAAAAGGCCAGCATGCCCGTCGGTGTGGTGGTGAAGCCGGAAGAAGCTGGGAAGAAGACGAAAGTGCAGTGAGAGCGTAGGCGCTCACGCCTTTCCGCGGCTTTTCAAAAACGTGCGGTGATTCAGTTCGACGAACTCGGGGTCACGGGCGCGGACTGTCGCGTCCTCCAGCGAGATGAAGCCGTAATTGGCCAGATGAA
>JBJONJ010000492.1:0-15740 GCA_046051905.1 Verrucomicrobiota bacterium | reverse complement strand
TGCCCTCGCTCTCGATGCGCACATGGTTCGGATACGCTGCGCCGCTGTGCGGGCTCTTCCACGTCGCGAGAGACTTCCAATCAAACGCCGCCTTCTTTAATGCGCCGTCCTTCGCGATCCACGTCAGCGTCGAAGCCGCGTCCGTGCTGCCATCCGTGCGCCGCATGCGATACACCATGATCTCGCGGCCATCCTTGAGTTGGATCGCCGCCCAGTCCCAGCCCGCCTGGCCCTCATCGAGCTGCGAGCTGCTGAACTCGTGATCCATCCACGCCTCCCCGCTCACGCGATGCTCTTGCGCTCCGACCTTCACGCTGCCCGTCGCCTTCAAACGCGGAAACGTCAGGTAATGGCTCGCCGCGCTTTCATTCGCGCCTTTTCGCGAAACGCCATCCTCCCCGAAGATCACCAGCGGCTTCACCGCTTCCAGCTCCAGCTTCAAAAGCGCGTCCGCCTTCACCGTCGCCGCCACGGTGATGAGTTTCGTGGCTTCATCGAGCTTCAGCGACCAGTTCGCGTTCCGCACATCGAGTGTCGTCGCCGAGGAGAACGCATCCCAGCCTTCGCGGTTGAGCTTCTCCTCATGCAGAAACTTCCCACTCGCCGCATCCAGCAGCGCTGCATGCGCCAGATGCAGATGCGATACCTTCCCGCTCGCCGCCTTGCGACCCGCCTGACGGAAAAAAGTCACCTGAAAGCCAAAACGCCGTCCATCCTCCCCATCGAGATGCCCCGTGAGATACCACCACTCCGTGCGAAACGCCTCATGGCTGCCATGATCCTTCGGAAACTCAAACACGCGCCCCTTCTGCGGAATCGCGAAGCCATCGGGTGTGGTCTGGGCCAACACGCTTCCAGCGCACAAGATCCAGACGAGGTACCACTTCATCATTCGAGATTCCTTGTTCGATATTCGAGATTCCATCCGGGGACCCAGATTGAATATCGAATATCGAACAAGGAACTCTGAATATCGAAAGACGTTCATTCCTTCTCCTCCCATTTCATTTTCGCCGCCCACTTGCCCACCATCGCGGAGACGAGTGCGCCAACGCCGACGACCGCCATCAAAAGCACGATCATCTGCCCCCACGGCATCGCAAAGCTCAGCGTCCAGCCAAAGCACTGCTTGTTCACGCGGTAGATGAGGAGCCAGCCAAGCCAGCCGCCGGAGATCAAACCCATCGCCGCGCCCGCCATCGCCACGCCCGCGCCTTCCCAAGCGCTTGTGGCCGCGATTTGCCGACCCGTCATGCCCAGCGAACGCAACGTGCTCAAATCCGCGCGACGCTCCAACAGCAAGCTCGCCAGCGCCAGCCCAAGCCCCGCCACCGCCACGAACACGCCGATCACCTCCAGCGCATACGTTACCGAAAACGTCTGGCGGAAGATGCGCAGCGCCTCGCGCCTCAGATGCGCATTGGTGAACACCGAAAGCCCCGGATGCGCCTCCGCGATCTGTTTTGCCACCGCCTCCGCATCCGCGCCCGGTTTTAGCATCAAAGCCACCCGCCAGGCCATCTCACCTTCAAACCATTGGCGAAAGGTTTCCTCCGAGATTGTCACCGCGCCGCGTTCATTCCCATAATCCGCCTGAATGCCACGAATGCTCACGCGATGCCCTCCCGGCAATTCCAGCTCATCATCCACCTCCACCTCGAAGCGCTCCGCAAAGCTCTCATTGATGATTGCCCCTCCATCGCTCCACCACTCCACCTCTCCAGGCTCCTTCACCCACGCATAAGCATCCTGCCGCCGTGTAAAGGGTCCATCCACACCGAGCACCATCGTCGGCGCCCCGCGCAGCGTGATGCCACGCGCACGCAGCGTGGCCACCTCGGTCACCTCAGGCATGGCTCGAAGCCTCTCGATGGTCGTCGCGCTGATTTGATGCGTGCTGCTCGCGCTTTGAGCGCCGGCGCTGGAGACATACAAATCGGCCTTCATGCTCCGCTCGATCCAGCCACGCATCGTTCCATCAAAGCTCGACACCATGATCGCCATGCCCGCCGTCATCGCTACCGCGCTCGCCAGCGCCGCCACCGCGAAGCGATGCCGCACCGTGGGTCTTCGCAGATGGCTCAGGCCGAGGCGGAGCGTCACACGGTCAAACATCCGTCCAATCTGACGCATCGGTCTCATGAGCTTCGCTGCCGCCAAACTCGTGCCCAGCAGCCAACACAACGCTGCCGCATAAGCCGCCAGCGGGACCCGCGTGCCTCCGCTCAGTCTCCACGCACCGAGTTGAGCCAATAGCATCGCCACGGCCATCAGCGCCCATCCCAGCCACTCCGCCCGCCACCATCCGCCGCCGCTGAAAACGGCCGCTTTGCGTCCCAGCATGTGCACCGGTGGCGTTTGCGACGCCTCACGTGCCGGCCACCAAGCCGCGATCAAACTCGTCATGATGGCGATGCTCATGCTCAGCCAAGCTTCGCCGAGATGCAGGTCCGCGCTTTGCACGCTCGATGCCCCATACAAGGCATTCACCGTCTTGCTCACCCCCCCCACAGCCGCCTGGGCTCCGAGCCAGCCCACCAGCAAACCTAAGCCGCCGCCGATCACACCCAGCAGCAGTGCCTCGATCAAAAACGCCCGCTGAATCACCCCATCCGTCACGCCGAGCGATTTCAGCACGCCGATCTCCTCGCGACGCCGGATCACCACGCCATCCAGCGCTTGGAAAATCAGATAACCGCCCACAAACAACGCCAGCAGTGACAGGATCGTTAGGTTCAGCCGAAACGCCTCCGTCATCGTGCCCGCCAACGCCCGGCGATCCTCCGCGCCGCTCACCTGCCAGCGTTGATTCGCCAGCTTGCCGAGCACATCGTTTGTTTCCTCCCGCAGATTAGGAAACGCCTCGCCACGCGTCACCACCACCTCCACGCGATCCGCCTTGCCCTCGCGTTGCATGATCTTTTGCGCGGCTGGTAGGTCCATCAGCAGCATCGTTTCCGGCAGCATCGGCACGCCTGGCTGCTCCGTGACCACGCCGCTTACTTTCAGCGAAATTACCTGCTCGTGCATCACCACGCGAAGCTCATCCCCCACGGCCTTGCGAAGCTTCTCGCTCACAAAAACACCTTCCGCCGCCTTCGCATCGCCGCTGAGACCCGCTGGAGCCTCGCCGCGCAAATTCAGCAAACTCACGAAATCCGTGCCCACGAGCTTCCACGTCACGCCGGAGCCAATTTCGACGGTTTGACCTTCTTCAAACGGCATCACCGACTCCTCAATCACCGGCAGCAGATGCACCGGCCGCTCCGCCAAAGCATCGCGCATCTCACGCAGCCACTTTTCATCGAGTGAGCCCGTCGTGCCCGTGATCGTGAAATCCGCCTGCCGCGTGATGCCGCTCGTGAACTGCTCGAAGCCTGAAAGCGCCGCGCGATTCGCCAGCCGCATCGCCAGATACACGCCAGAGCCCAGCGCCAGGATCAGCATCAGCATCACCTGCTGCCGCCACGCCAGCCGCCAATGGCGCAACGCACACTTTTCGAGGATGAGGCGAATGGGATTCATGAATCCTGAATCTTGATTCCTGATTCAAGAAGCTCTCCATCCTTCATCCTCAGCACCCGCCCGCATCGTTTCGCCGCCTCCTCGCTGTGTGTGACCATCAACAAGGCTGCGTTTGTCTCACCGACGATCTCTGCCAGCAGATCGAGCACCTGCGCCCCCGTGTTCGAGTCGAGATTCCCTGTTGGTTCATCTGCCAGTAGCAAGGCAGGCCGGTGAATCACCGCCCGCGCAATCGCCACGCGTTGCATCTCACCTCCCGAAAGCTCCGAAGGCAAGGCGAAGGCCCGATGCGATACGCCCACTCGCTCCAGCAGATTCCGCACGCGGCTTTCACGCTCCGCAGCACCCACGCCGATCAATTGCAGCGGCAACTCCACATTCTCCGCCGCCGTCAGCGTGGGCAGCAGATGGAAAAACTGAAACACCGTGCCGATCCTCATGCGCCGCACCCGCGCCAGACCATCGGCATCGAGCGCATGCAGCTTCTCACCTGCCACGATCACCTCGCCGCTGTCCGCCCGATCTACACCGCCGATGCAGTTGAGGAGTGTCGTCTTCCCACTGCCCGAAGGCCCCAGCAGCGCCGCTCGCTCACCGGCGGCCATTTGGAATCCCACGCCGCGTAGAATGGGGCGATCCGCGTAGGCTTTGGTGAGGGAACGAACTTCGAGAACCATGTGCGAAAGGTTACGAGCGAGCAGGTGGTCATGGATGTGGCTCATTGCATCATCGCCTGCGCCTTCTCAGGCGTGGCGATGGCATCGCGGAAGGCGGCGAGAGCGGGGCGGGAGAGCGTGGGATCGTCTTCGAGGGTTTTATCGGCCAGTTGGCGGGCGAGGCGCACGAGGCGCGTGTCCGCCAGCAACTCGCCAAAGAGCAGCGGAGCCTCACCGCTCTGTGCATGACCGAGCACATCGCCGGGGCCGCGGCGTTTGAGGTCCTCCTCGGCGATTTGAAAGCCGTCGCTGGTCTCCTCCATGATGGCGAGGCGCATCTTGTTCTCCTCGTCCTTGTCGTCGATGAAGAGCACGCAGTAGCTCGTGTGTGCCCCGCGTCCGATGCGGCCGCGGAGCTGATGAAGCTGAGCCAGGCCAAAACGCCCCGCATCATGGATGAACATGACGGTGGCATTCGGCACGTCGATTCCCACCTCGATGACGGTGGTGGAGACGAGGGCGTCGAGTTTGCCATCGCGGAAGCGCTTCATGACATGCTCCTTCTCCTCGGGGCTGAGTTTGCCGTGCAAGAGGCCCACTTCGAGCGGGGCGAGCAGTTTGGACCACTCGGCATGGCCTTTGACAGCCGCACCGGCATCCACCTTCTCCGATTCCTCGATGAGCGGATACACGATGTAGCCCTGGCGGCCTTCCTCGATCTGATCGCGCAGGAATTTCGCGGCCTCGGCCTGCTTCGAGCGGGCGCGGACCTTCGTGATGATCTTCACACCATCGCGTGGCCGCTGGTCGATGGTGGAGACATCGAGATCGCCATACACGGTGAGTGTCAACGTCCGTGGAATGGGCGTAGCGGTCATCACGAGCACATCCGGCGTGGCTGATTTGCGGATGAGCTTCGCCCGCTGCGCCACACCGAATTTGTGCTGCTCGTCGATGACGATGAGGCCGGCGTTGGAGAGCAGCTCGTCATTGAAAAGCAGCGCGTGGGTGCCAATGACGATGTCGGACTGACTCGATTGACCGGACTGACGGGATTGACTGGTGAGAAGGGTGACGCTGAGACCGAGCGGCTCCAGCCACTTCGCGGCGGTGCGGGCGTGTTGCTCGGCGAGGATCTGCGTGGGGGCCATGAGCACGGCCTGGGCACCGCTTTCGATGGCGCGGAGCATCGCGGCGAAGGCCACCACGGTTTTTCCGCTGCCCACATCGCCATGGAGAAGGCGGTTCATCGGGGCGGTGGAGGCCATGTCGCGGTGGATTTCATCCAGGCAGCGCTTTTGAGCTTCGGTGAGCTGGAAGGGCAGCTCGGCGAAAAAGTCGCGAAGAAGCTCGCCGGTGCCTTTTTGCGCTCGTCCACCCGCGTCGAGCATGCGGCGGCGTCTTTGCGCCACGCGGAGCTGGTAGCCGTAGAATTCTTCGAGAGCTAGGTAGCGTCGTGCCACCGCCAGCACCTCGCTGCTGGTCGCGAAATGCACCTCGCGCAGCGCTTTGGCCCGCGTCATGCCAGTGAACTCGCCCTGCTCGGATGGCTTCGGCAGCAGGTCGTCGATGAAATCCGGCGGCAGATGCTGGAGCACATGCCAAGCGGCCACCCGCAGCGCCTTTTGCGTCATCCCACCGCGCAGGCGGTAGATCGGCGTGATGCGGCCGGTGTGGATGGTGGCGGATTCGTCGTCTTCGCCTTTGATGATCTCGTATTCGGGATGAACGATGGAGAGGCGGCCTTTGAAGTCCTTGATGACGCCGTAAACGATCAGCTCCATGCCCTCGGCGAGTGATTTGGACAGCCACGGCATGTTCCACCAGCGCAGCGTAAGCTGTTGGCCGAGCCATCCACCCGCCTGCTGCACCACCGCCTCGAAGGTGCCCTTGCCGCGACCGAAGAACTTGTTCGCACACTTCGTGACGATTACATGATGGCACGACGGCGTCAGCGCCGCCTGAAACGCCAGCGCCTCCATCCGCCGCCGGTCCTCATGCCGCGAGGGCAGATGCCACACCACATCCGCCATCGTGCTGATGCCCTCCTTCGCCAAGGTGCGCGTCACCTTCGCCGGCAATCCGGGCACGGCAGCGAGGGCGAGTTGGAGATCAGTGGCAGGCACCCGCGCAGATGGTGCGAGGGTGAGGTGCTGTCAAAATGGAATGACGGAGACGAAAAGAGTATTGAAGAGATTGTCGGAAGGCATAGTCTCGTCGCATGATCGCTGAAACCATTCCGCAAATCCGGGCTATGGGCACGCAGGAGAAATTCCAGCTCGCCGCCGAGCTCTGGCAGGATGTGATGGAGCATGAGGACGAGGTGCAGGACCCGCCCGGCATCGCGGCTATGCTGGAAGATCGGCTGACCCGCTATCGTGCTGGAGAGATCACCGGCAGGTCGTGGGCAGAAGTGCGTGCGGCCATTCAACGTCGGGATTGAGATGAACGCTCCGGTTGTCATCCTTTCGGGCGCTGAGGCGGATGTTCAACGCATCTACAATCGACTCGCGGACTACCGAGACGGAGCAGGCGATGAATTTCTGGACCGCCTCGACAGCATTGTCCGCCTGCTGGAGAGTTTTCCTGAGTTGGGACGTCCACGCCAGCTTGGCTTCAGGCGCATTCTCGTTCCCGGGCATGTGTATGGTGTGTATTACCAGATCGAGGCAAGAGGAGTGATGGTTCATGCGGTGGCCGACCTCCGTCAGGACCCTGCTTGGTTGGATAAGTTGCTGCGTGATAGATTGGAATGACGAATGGGATTGCATCCCACGGGCGTTTCATTGCAGACTCACCCCTGCATGAAATTCGTCGTCAGCCTCATCGTTTCTGTCTTGCTCACCCAGCCGCTGTTTGCCGCGAAGGGGACGATCGGCGTCTCTTTGCTTACGTTGCAAAATCCCTTCTTCAAAGTCATTGGCGACAGCCTCACGGCGGAAGCGGCGAAGAGCGGTTATGAGGCGGTGGTGCTGAGTGCGGATCAGGATGTGGGGCGGCAGAGCAACCAGGTGAAGGATTTCATCGTGAAGAAGGTGGCGGCCATTGTGCTGAGTCCGTGTGATTCGAAGGGCATCGTGCCTGTCATCCAGGAGGCGAATGCCGCGGGCATTCCGGTCTTCACGGTGGACGTGCCGTGCAATGAACCCGGCGTGCAGATCGTGACGCAGGTGGCCACGGACAACTTCGGCGGCGGCAAAGAAGCGGCGAAGGCGATGATCGAAGCGCTCGCAGGGCGCGGCGGGAAGATCGGTGTGCTCGATTTGAAGCAGGTGGAGTCCTGCATCCTGCGCGTGAAAGGCTTCAAGGAGGTCATCGAGGCGCACAACGCCTCCGCAGGGGCGGCGAAGATCGAAATCGTGAGCGAGCTGGATGGCGGCGGCGCGAAGGACAAAGGCTACAAGGTTGCCGAGGACATGCTGCAAGGCTTTCCAGACCTCGTGGGTCTTTTCGCGATCAATGATCCCTCGGCGCTCGGGGCTCGTGGAGCCCTCGAAAAGGCTGGGAAGGCGGACAAGGTGGTCATCATCGGCTTTGACGGCCAGCCGGAGGGCAAGCAGGCCATCAAGGACGGCAAGATCTACGCCGATCCGATCCAGTTCCCCGACCAGATGGGCGTGGAGGTGGTGAAGGCCTTCCTGCGCTACTCGAAGGGTGATGACCTGCCGCCGCAGATGCTCATCCCGACGAAGTTGTATCGCCAAGCCGATGGTGCAGCTGATCCCGAGCTGAAATGAACTTCTGGAAGGAACAGCTCTCACGAATCGCCGCGCTGCTGGTGCTGGCGGTGTTTTTCAGCGTCATGACACGGCGCGAGGAATACCCGCAGGATGCCGCGGCAGCACGCGAACTCGTCTCGGGTATCGCCAAGGACACGAAAGTGATGGTCGCCGTGCGCGGCGTGGCGGAGGACAAGGCCTTCGCGGAGGCATTGAAGGCGGAACTCGGCCCGCGAGCCGTCGAAGTCGTCACCGGCGAGCCTCGCGATGCGCGGAAGGCTCTCGATCGTGTGTCGGCGACAGGCCTCGATGTGATTATCGGCACCCAGGTGACGGCCGAGTGGCTTGTTTTCAGCGATTTGAAGGACGTCACCCTTTTGAAGCCCTCCAGCCGCACTTGGCCGGTGTTTTTGACGCGGGACAATCTGCTCAACATCGCCAGCCAGATCGCCGTGATCGCGATATTGGCGATCGGGATGACCTTAGTGATCATCGCCGGCGGCATTGATTTGAGCGTGGGCAGCCTGCTGGCGCTTTCGGCGGTGGTGACGACCTTGATCATTCGCGATGCGTTTGGAGGCGAAAAGGCCTCGAGCATGCAAATGATGGTCGCCGCGCTTGGTGGAATCGGTTTGTGCGCCGCGAGCGGCTGGCTCGCCGGTGGCATCATCACACGGCTGCGCATGCCGCCCTTCATTGTCACGCTGGCGATGATGCTCGTGGGCAGCGGCCTGGCCTATCGACTGGCAGACAATCAGAGCGTGTATCAGGTGCCGGAGAGCTTCATCTGGCTGGGACGCGGCGCGGACCTCATGAATGTGCCGAACGCGGTCGTGCTCATGTTGCTGCTGTATGCCGTGGCGCATGTGATGATGACGCAGACGGCCTTTGGCAGGCATTTGTATGCCGTGGGCGGCAATGCGGAGGCCGCGCTGGTTTCCGGTGTGCCGGTGAAGCGCGTCACGGTGATGGCCTATGCGCTTTGCGGCCTGCTCGCAGGTCTCGGCGGCGTGGTGATGGCCTCGCAGCTCAAGAGTGGTTCGGGCACCTTTGGGGCCAAATATGAGCTGTATGCCATCGCCGCCGCCGTGGTGGGTGGCACCAGCTTGAGCGGTGGACGCGGGACGATGCCCGGCACGCTCATCGGTGCCTTCATCATCGCCGTGATTCAAAATGGCATGAACCTCACCAACGTGGAGAGCAACACGCAGAACATCGTCCTCGGCCTCGTCATCCTCGCCGCCGTGGCGATGGAGCGGAAGAAGTAGGCGAAGGGGGTAGGCCTCATTTCTCACACTCGCTTTTGCCGCAGAGGGGCAAAGAGGCAGAGGGCGCAAAGATTTCCTTCGGTTTTCATCTCTACGCACTCTGCTCCTCTGCCCCTTTGCGGCAAACACTTTGGCAGGTGCAGCGTGATAGGCGTGAGATGTGCGGATTAGGAAAGAACGGAATCGAAGTCGGCCGCGCAGGCGGAAAGGTGCGCATGGACGGCACCGAACTCACTGCCGAGAACGATGAACTGGGCACCAAGGTCGATAAGCGTTTTCGCATCGGCGGCAGTGCCGACGGGGCGGCCCCAGGCTTTGCCGTGCTTCTGACAGGCGGCGGCGATTTGCTTCTGCAGGTCCATCATGACGGGATCGTTCACGCCGGGCGTGCAGCCGAGGCGCAGGGACATGTCGCCAGGGCCGAGGAAGAGGATATCCACGCCGGGAACGGCGGCGATGGCCTCGGCGTTGGCGAGAGCTTGCGGGGTTTCGATTTGGACGGTGAGGAAGGTCTCGCGGTTGGCCTGATCGGTGTAGTCATCGGGCTTGCAAATCCAGTAGTCGGCATCGCGTCCGCCACCGCAGAAGCCGCGGTCGCCGAGCGGGGGGAATTTGATGGCCTGCACCAAGGCGCGGGCTTCATCGGCAGTGCCGACGTGTGGAATCATGAGGCCGGCCGCGCCGTCTTCGAGGAGGCGGTAGAGGCCGTTTTTTTCCTTGGTGGGCGGACGCCACATGCAGTCGATGTCGGCGGCGTGATGACGGCCGAGCATGGTTTCGATTTCACGGGCCTCCCAGGCGCGGTGTTCGCCATCGAGCCAGATGCCGTCGTAGTGAAAGTGGGCGGCCATGGCCGGGAAAAAGGCGATGGGCGAGCCGGTGCAGCAGATGCGGGCGACTTTGCCAGCGCGGAGCTTGGCGAGGACTTTGGAGCGTCTCATGGGGATGAAGGGGATGGAGTTTAGAGGGTGTCGAGACTGAGGCGGGGCGCTCTGCCGAGTTGGGGAAGCAGGCTGTGATTATCGAGGCCAAAGTGGCGTTCGCCCTCGCTCATCTGCGGTTGTTTTTTTCGTGCGGTGGCGAGCTGTTCGGATACTTCGCTAGCATCGGCGAGATGCGGAAACAAGGGGCCAAGCAAGGCTTTGAGCGCAGGATCGAGAACCGCCGCGTCAGTCTGGAAGAGGGCGATGCCATCCACACCCTCGTCGTAGTTTCGGGCGATCCTTTCGAGAAACCCGCGTGCGTTCGCCGTGCCCCCTTTGCCGGTGACGGTGTTGGCTCCGCCATGGATTTTGACGCCGTGGGTGCGGGCCAGCTCGGCGTAGGGCCGGGCGGTGTCGGGATAATCGAAGTCCCAAATCCATAGCGGATTGAGGGTGATTTCATCCACCCAACCCTCTTTGAGCCAGGTGCGGAGATCGAGGCCTTCCATCAAGTTCAGGTCGAGCGTGGCCTCGGGGATGCGGACCAGCACGGGCACCTTGCGCTTCGTTTTTTGTTCCAACTCGCGGAGCTGGGCGCGGAGATCGCGCATGAAGAGATTCACGAAATCAGCGCGATGCTGCGCCCACGCAAGGAACTCGGGCGAGCCGGTGCGCATCTGGCGCGGATCGGCGTGACCTGCCATCAGCCACGGATCGAGCATCTGCGGATGATAGCGGGCGATGGGAGGCTGGCGGCAGAAGTCGAGGCACAGGCCATGCGCACCGATTTGCGCGACCTCCAGCAGCACCGCAAGGCGCTCGGCGCGATACTCGGGAATGGCAAAGCTGACCTTCGTGCCATCCACCTGACCACCGCGATGCCGCTCCATCCACTCGGGATGCGCGGCGATGTATTTGGAGCGCAAACCGCCACCGAGTGCGTCGCCGTAGTGACGGTTCATGCCGAGTCGGCCGTAGATGACCATGTCGTTTTTCTCAGCGAAGGCCAAAGCGGCGCGCAGCGAGCATTCTTGGCGGAATGAATCGCCGATCACCTTTGTCTCAGGTCGTGTATCGCCCGCATACATCGTGGAGGTGGGCAGGGCACTTTGGTAATCCAGTGTGCTGCGCCCGAGCGCCCACATCACATGGCGAATGCCATGATCGAGATGCGCTTGCAGGCAGTCCGCCGAGTCGTGACCGCTCGTTTGCTGCTTCTCATACAACCATTGCCATAGCTCGGCGATACCCCAGAGCGTTTTCTTTTTCGCGTCGGCTGCGGCGGCTGGAAACAACGGGGCCACAAGAGCACCGGCGGTGCTGGCGACGAAATGGCGGCGGTTCATGGCTAGGAAGATATTCACCAAACGGTCCAACCGCCATCGACGGCGAGATTTTGACCCGTGATGAAGGTGGAGGCATCGCTAAGCAAAAAGGCGACGGCTCCGGCGATCTCGGGCGATTGGCCGACACGGCCCAGCGGCACTTTTTGGCTCAAGCGCTCGATAAACGCAGGCTGGTCACGCTGGATGTTTGGATTCGGGAAAGGACCGGGAGAGATGGCATTGCAGCGCACGCCGCGTTTGCCGTAATGCACGGCGAGGTAACGCGTGAGCTGCTGGATGCCCGCTTTGCCGACGCCGTATTCGACGGGGTTCGGATTCATCGGGGCCTCGTAGATGTGCGGATCAGGCGAGACGGTGCCGTACATGCTGGAAAAGAGCACGAGGCTGCCGCTGCCACGCTCCGCCATCGCATTGCCGATGGCTCGAGCGAGCGTGAAGGTGGCGGTGAGGTTGCCGTGGTTCGCGTGATCGAAATCTGCCGCGGTGAGGTCGTCGAACTTTTTGGCCGTAGAAGAATAGGTCATGACGACAAGGCCATGCGGCACGCCGCGAGCGGCGATTTGATCCGCGATGAAAGATTCGAGTGCCGGGATGTACGCCGCATCGAGATCCGCGGCGGTGACTTGAGGACCGCTTTGAGCCTTGCCGGGCAGATCCGCGCACAAAACGGTCGCGCCGAGCTGTGTGAGCAGTTTGAGGACTTCCTGGCCGAGATAGCCCGCGCCGCCGATGACCCAGATGTCGCGGTTTTGGAGGGAGAAGGCTGACTGGCTCATGATGGCGCGGATTCTGATTGCGAGGCTCGCGGAAACGAGTGTTTACTCGTGGTCACAAGCTGGCACCACATGAAGAAACCCACCTCCACCGCCCCGAAACTGCCGCAGCGCCAGTCGCTCGTGGCGCAGACCGTGGACAGCCTGCGGGAAGGTTTGCAGAGCGGCCACTGGCAGGACTTTCTCCCTGGTGAACGCGAGCTGTGCGAGGAGCTGCAAGTGAGCCGCCGCACGCTGCGTGCCGCGCTGGAGGATCTGCAACGCGAGGGCTGGCTGGAGGTCAGCGGACGCCAGCGCCGCAAGATCAAGCAGACGACGAAACCGCCTCGCAAGACCGGCGGAACCAAAATTGTCGGCGTGCTGAGCTCCGCGTCGTTCCTCAACATGCAAGCGCATGTGGCCTATGTGATGGACATGCTGCGTAGCAAGCTCACCGCCGCCGGCTACGAGGTGCGCATTCATGTGCAGCCCGCGTGCTACACGCCCTCGCCAGCCCGGGCACTGGAGAAATTCTTCGCGGATCATCCTTACACGGCGTGGCTGGTGCTCAGCGCCCAGGTGCCCATGCAGCGCTGGCTGGTGGAGCAGCGGCTACCATGCTTTTTGATGGGCTCCGCCGCCAAGGGGCTCACGCTTCCCTCGCTCGACACGGACTTCCACGCCGCCTGCCATCACGCCGGCACGCTGCTCTGGCGCAAAGGCCACCGCCGTATCGCCTTTGTGGTGCCAAAGGGTCAGTATGGGGGCGATATCGCCAGCGAGGAAGGCCTCAATGAGGCGCTGCGCAGCCTGCCGGGCACGCAGCTTCGCATTCTACGCCACGATGGCACCTCCTCGCATCTCTGCCGACTGCTCGATGAGGTCATGCGCGGCTCCGATGCTCCTACCGCCTACTTTGTGGCCCGCCCGCCGTTCGTCATCACCACGCTCATGCACCTCATGCGACGCGGCAAACGCATCCCGCAGGATGTGGCCGTGCTCTCGCGTGACAATGATCCCACGCTCGACAGCACCAGCCCCTCGGTCTGCCGCTATGGCATCGAGCCGAAACAGTTCGCCAGCCGCATCGTGCAGGCCGTGCGCCAGCTCGCCGAAAATGGCACCTCCTCAGTCAGCGGCATGCGCCTGATGCCCACCTACATGCCCGGCGAGACAGTGTGACCTAGGCGGTCATCCTGGTAAACGTCGCTTCATCCACCGGTTTGCACGAGCGGTAGCCTTCACCTTGTTCTGGCGGATCCAAAAGGAAGGCTTCGCGTGAGGAGGCGTTTTGAAACGTGAGGCCGATCAAGGCGCGGCCGACACGTTCGCCGGACTGGCGGTAGTTGAAGTAGCAGAGGCTGGCGCGGTCGCGGATGAGGAGCAGGAAAAGCGGATGCGTGAGCAGATCGCCGCGCATCGGGATGGCGCGGAAGGCCACATCGACCGCGCCGATGAGGTCCTGCCACTGGAAACCTCCCGCATCGAGCCTCGTGGGCAGTTCGGCGAGTTTCGTAGCGCTTTCGGCGGTCACGGTGAAGACAGGCCAGGCCTGATCGGCATGATGCAGGCCGTATTGGAAGTCGGCGATGTTCAGGCCCTCGAAACACGAGTCGAGCAGCGAAAGCATCGCGCCGGGACGCTCGGGGATGTTGATGCGCAGCGTGCGGGATACCGTGCTGGCCGCGCCTTCGCTCTGCGCGATGAGGCCGAGCTGGAGGAAGTCGATGTTCGCGCCGGTGATGACAATGAGCACTTTTTTGCCGGCGAATTCAGCACGCTCTTTGAGCACCGCCGCCAGGCCCATCGCACCCGAGGGCTCGGAGATGCAGCGCAGGCTCTCCCACAGCACCCGGATGGCCGCGCTGACCTCCGCGTTCGTCACGGTGGCGATGCGGTTGAGCATCGTGCGGCAGATGTCAAAGGGCAGCGTGCCCGCTTTGCGCACGGCGGCCCCATCGCAGAAGATGTCGAGGTCGTGAAGCTCCACCGGTTTGCCTGCTTCGAGGGCGGCTTTCATCAACGCTTGGCCAACGCCCTCCACGCCGACGATTTCGATGCCGGGCCAGTAGGTTTCGAGCCGCTCACGCGCCTCCGGAACCTCCTGCCTCAATCGGCGGTCGAGCGGCAAATCTTCGCGGTCCATGCGCAGTTCCTTCTTCAGCGAGATGGAAGGAATAAGGTTTTAGTGTGGTGCATTCGTCCCGACTGCGTCAGATGAGTCCAGAAGACTCAACCACACTCACTCACTTTTTCTTCCCACCGCCGATGAACTCCTCACGCGTGACGAAGCCGTCTTTGTCGCCATCGAGCTTCACGAAGCGGGCTTTGGATTCGGCTTGGTCGCCGCCTTGGCCGGCGAGGTATTCGGCCTCGGTGAGCTTCGGTTTGCCGGGGTAGAGGCGGTCGTAGCGTTTGTCCCGGGGCTCGTTGGGGTCGTAGGCTTTGCTTTTGCTGCCGCCGACGGCTTTGGCGACTTTGCCGCTCTTTTTGGGAGCAAAATCACTGCCCACAGGCGGGAGGTGTTTTTGCAGTGAGGCGATCACTTCGGCGTGCTCGGACTTCGTGGCGAGGTTCACGGTCTCGTTCGGGTCGTTTTGATGGTCGTAGAGTTCGATGAAACCGATGTCGGCGGCGTTGCGCTTGCGCCAGAAGGTGCCGCGCCAGCGTTCGCTGCGCACGCTGTAGCCCATGAGCTGGCCGCCGTGCTCCTTGGATGATTTCGGATAGACGCTGATGGCGGGCTTCTGCATTGGCGCGTTGGGATTTTCGAGGTAGGGCTTCAAACTCATGCCAGCGAGGCCTTGCGGCACCGCGAGGCCGCACACATCGGCGAGGGTGGGATACACATCGACGAACTCGACCGGCGCGGCGCAGTGTTTGCCTGCGGTGGTGCTTTTTGGCAAAGCGATGAGAAGCGGCGCACGAGCGGCGACCTCAAAGTTCGTGTGCTTGTGCCACAGACCGTGCTCGCCGAGCTGCCAGCCGTGATCGCCCCACAAGACGGTGATGGTGCTGTCGGCGAGACCTTCGTTGTCGAGCGCATCGAGCACCTTGCCGATTTGCGCATCGGTGTAGCTGATGCAGGCGTTGTAACCGTGGCGCAGGGTTTTGGCGAAGGCATCGGGGATCGGGTTTTCCTTCGGTGCGCCGGGATAGGCATGCAGCTCGCCATTGGTGTGACCGACGAAATCCGGCGTGCCTTCCGGGTAGGTGACAAAGGCGGGGCCGGGGATCGTTTCGGGGTCGTGCATGTCCCAATATTTCTTCGGTGCGACGAAGGGCAGATGCGGCTTCACAAAGCCCACGCCGAAGAAAAATGGCTTCCCGGCTGCTTTGAGCGCTGCGAGCCGTTTCACGGCCTCGACCGCCACCGCGCCATCGGGGAGCTGCTCATCACTTTTCGGACTCACCTCATACGCGGGGCCTATTTTGCCTGCTTTGCCGCCTTTGCGCTTCGCGACGTCTTCGAGCGGCTTGGCGAACTCGCTCGGCACGCCTTCAAACCGGGTGATCGTGTGCTTCGTCCAGTCATGCTCGTCCACCTTGAC
>JBJONJ010000491.1:0-3212 GCA_046051905.1 Verrucomicrobiota bacterium | reverse complement strand
GCGCTTCCGAGTGGTGCGCCGGTTTGCGAGTCATAGAACTGCAGCCGATCACCGGGATGCGCGGGCATCTCGGAGTCGCGATGCAGCGTGATCGTGCGGCCTGAGACCTTCTCGATGTAACCCCAGACGCCGTTGAAATTGATCAGGTCATCGGTGGTGTGCAGCATGGTGCAGCCAACGAGCGTGCTGCCACGCTCCATGCCGCCGCTGAGGAAGCCATCGGAGCCCTGCCAGTGACAGCTGCCCGGACGCGGGCCGAAGTAGCAGTCCTTCCAAAGATGCCCGCCGCCGCCACGCGCTTCGAGCAGGCAGCCTTTCGTGATGTAGTTGCTCACGCCGATGAACTTCATTCCGGTGCAGCCGATGACGCCAATCGCCGTGGTGGAGGTGCGGATCAGGCACAAGCCATCGCCCGCTTGCAGCGTGCCGCGGGTGCCATAAGCACGCATCCACGCGGGATCGCTGTTGACCTTCAGCAGCTCGGACTTCGCATCCAGCACGACCCAAAAGCGCCCCTGGACCGTGCCTGGCTCCACGCGGCTAAAGTTCAGCCCGGCCTGGCTGCTGACCTGAAAGGAATAGAAGGCAGCGCAAAACGTGCCGTCGGCATTGAACGGCACCAGCCGCCCGCTCGTGGCTCCGCCCGCTTTCGTGAGATCGAGCGTGCCTTGCGTCGCCTCGATCTCGATGCGGTTTCCCTCCGTGTCGATCTGCGTGATGCGACCCTCCATGCAACCACTTGGATCACGATCCAACGTGGCCCCTTCCAGCGTCACCTGACTGCAATCGACAAAGACAAGCGCGAAATGGTTGTTGGGCCATGCGTCCGGCGGCAGATCGAACCAAAACGTGACCCCATGCGCGATGATGCGAAACGGCTTCGCGGAGTCGCGCTTCATACCGCGAAAATCCAGCGCATACACCGGCCCGTCCTTATCCCAGGTCTCCTGCCCAAAGCGATAGTCCCCCGGAGCCAGCGTCACCGACTCCGCACTCGCTTCAAACGCCTTTCGCACCGTCGCCACGACCTGCGCTCCCTTCGCCCGCTGTGCCTCCTTCTCCGCCTCCGTGAACTCCGGCCCGGCGGGCAGATCAAAGCGGAAACGATACTCCGCAGCCGATGACGGCGAGACAGGATCGCGAGCATCGGCGGCGTGGAGCGAGGTCAGCGGCAGAGCGGCGAGGAATAGAAGCGTGGATCTCATGAAAGTGGCTGCGGGTTCGCTTCGCGGCTTCGCAGTAGCCGCATGGTATGGCGGATTCGGCTCAAGCCGCAGCCACTTTTTACGGCTCGATCTTCAAGAGTTGGCCCTCTTCGATGAGCATCGTCCCATCGACACCGTCCAGAGTGTATTCGACTTTCAATTGCTTCTCGATGCCCTCCGCCGGGTCGCCAAAGTTTTCGGCGGTGGCATGAACGGGGAGTGCCTCTTCGATCCAATCCGCGACTTTTTGCGTCACGTTGACCACGGCGTTATTCGCGAGATCACCATAGACCGCGTCCTTGATCACGAGGCGTGTGTTGGCCTCGCGTTTCACGGGTTTGAGCGTCAAGAAAGGGTTCCCGATCATCAGAATGCCGGAGACGATGTCGCCCGGAGATTTGTCGCCCATGGCGTGTTCGATCTCGTGAGCTTGCTTGCAGGGCAGATAGGCTTTCCCGAGGTAGTCACCGGCTCGCAGACGCTGGTAAATAAGATCATCGAAACCGACGCCACCGCTGCGGACCTGGCCCACGACGGCCTGGCCGAGGTGCTTGCCAAAAACCCAGCTCAGGCCGCAATTGGGGCCATTGTCATCGTGCTCGGTCTTGATCCAGTTCGCCGCGAAACAGCCGTGGCTGATGGTGATGAGCGATCCCGTCTTCAAATCGAAGATTTCCTGCGCCATGAGATCCTCGTCAAACAACGCGTGACCCGTCTCATCCGAATGCAGCGCCACGCAAGTGAGCGAGTAACTGTGCTCCTTGAAGGCCTCCAGCGCCGCCTTGTGCGTGCATGTCTTGGCCTCCAGGATCGTCACATCCCTCGGTGCAGAAAAGCGTGTGCCACCTCGCCTTTTGAACCAATCACCCGAACCGGCCCAATCCTCCGTGGGCTCCTCGGAGCTGAAGAGCAGCGTGCGCAGTTCGGGCACGACTTTGCCCGTGTAGTAATCGTGCGTCTTCGCAAAGAACCGACGCAGCGCAGGGAGGTCATCGTCGTTGGCTTTTTCGGTGGCGCGGATGTTGGCGACCCAAAGTTTGAGCTGAGGTTTACCCTCGTAGGCCTCGTCCACGCCATCCTTGTTCTTATCCACGAACCGCAGATCGAAGTCCTCAAAGTAGAGCGGATTGGGATTCGGATGCTCATGCATGAAAAACCGGTGCATGGGCATAGCGCCGATGAGGATGACCCCGCTGATGCCACTTTGGCCTTGCAGGCTCTTGATGGACTCACGGACTTCCTGTGGAGTCTGCCAATCGCGGGCCAAGACATGCAGCTTCACGGGAAAGCGCTGCTCCACATCGGCAACGTAAGTGCGCAGAGGCTCAGCGAGTGCTTTCAGTGTCGGCTCGCGCAGCAGGATCGCCACACGATCCGTCTCCGCCGCGAGCAGTGTCGAGGCGAGGAGGAGATGGAGGATGGCGAAGGTGCGTTTCATCAGTCGTGTCTATTCAACCGCTCCAGCCGCGCCGACGGCCCAAATCTTGACCTTAGCCGCAGAGCCCGCCGGAACCTTGCTGCCTGCGAACTCGATGCGCACGCGGTGCTGGCCTAGGGGCAAACCTTCGGCGAGCGGCAAGCGGTTGGGACTGTTTTTCAAAGGCTCCGCTTTGCCGCCGTTGATGGAGAAGGTGGCGAAGGGTTCGGAGTCCTTGTCGATGTCGTATCCCACGAAGAGCAGCTTGCCCGCGAAACCAAACTCGATGCTGCCATCGGCCGAAGCGGGGCTTTCCCACTTGGTGTGGTCCGCGTTTTGGGTCCAGCCGCTGTTTTGAGTAGGCTTCAAGTCAGTGCCTTGCGCATAGCGGCAGTTGGCGAAGAGGTCCGTGATCATCGGCGCGGGAAGATCCGCGCGGCTCACGGGGGCGCTGGATTCCGGCGTGGCATTCACGTCATTGAGCAGCGCGATCAAAAGCTGGGAGGCGAGGATGTGCCCAGTGTCGTTCGGATGCACCACATCGGCATACATGGCCTCCCACTGGGCGCGTCCGCTATAAATCTCCGGCC
>JBJONJ010000490.1:0-18542 GCA_046051905.1 Verrucomicrobiota bacterium | reverse complement strand
GCTCTTCCTTGCCCTTCACGAGGTCGCCATGCTGCGTTTCGAGGAAGCGGTGGCGCTCTTCGAGTTCTTCGAACTCCTGGATGGCGTCCAAATTGACTGCGCCGATGCCTTCGAGCTTCTGGCGCAGTTCATAGACGACTTCCATGACGAAGGCCCAGTCTGGCTCGGCCTGTTCGTCCGGGATGACGACGTCGTCGATGGAGACTTCGTCGTCGTCGCGGTTGGAGATGGCGGGGATTTCGGCGGGGGCGTCTTCTGACTGGGACTCATAGGTCTCATGGGACTCATCTGTCCCATCTTGGGCGTTTTCGCCGGCAGATTCGGCCTCCGCGTTGTTGGCGGCTTTCTTCCCACGGCTGCGGTTCTTCTTCTGCTCCTCGATGGTCATCATGAGGACGTGGTAGTCCGGTTCGAAGGCGCTGATGTGGAAGCTGTAGCGCTCCTGCACCTGATTGATGAGGTTTTCGAGGCGGAGGTCCACACGCGTCAAAGCGACTTCGGCGCGGCTGCGGCTTTCGTTGAGGCCGTTGTAGCTCTGGCGGAGCTGGGTGAGCTGCGATTCGAGGCGGCTGACCTGCTCAAACAATCCGGCGCGTTCGTCGGTCTTGGAATTGAGGTGTTCCTCGATGGCGGCGATGGCTCCTTTTTGGGATTCGATCTGCTCGGCGTAGCGGGCGTTGTCAGCCTCGCTTTGCTCAATGCGCACACGCCAGGTGGCGATCTCTTCGTCGAAGCGGCGGATGGCGGCAGCGAGTTCCTGCATGCGGGCTCCGAGCGGTGTCTTCTGGCGCTCGATGCTGCCGAGGGCGCTTTGTTCGAGGGCCAAGGCGGTGCGCAGTTCGTTAAGGCGCTCGCTGGATTCGAGTTCGCGACGGAGGAAGGACTCCATTTCGAGTTCGAGCTCGTTTTCACGCACGCGGGAGCCTTCGAGCTGTTCGAGGGCCATCGCGGCGGCTTCACGCATTTGATTGATGATGCCCTCGCTGCCGCCGATGCGCTCGGAGATCTGGTTTTGGTCCCACTCGATGCTTTCGAGCTTCGCGGAAGCCTGCTGAAGGGCACGCTGCACGACGGACATCTTGCCTTGCAGAGCGGAAAAGCCTTCGCGGGCTTTTTGCGATTGCTCGCGGAGCGTGACTTCCTCGCGCTGCATGTCCTCAAGCTGCGCGGTGAGGTCTTTGAGCACGTCTTCCTTCTCCATGAACTGGAGTTCGAGCGTCTCGACCTCGGTGCGGAGGTGCTTCACCTCGGCCTCGCGGCGCAGGGTGGAGTTTTCCTCGTCTTTGGATGCACCGCCGTAGATGATTCCATCGGCGCTGATGAACTCGCCGCGCATCGTGGCGATGGCGAGGTGCGGAAGCTGGCGCTTCAATTGCAGCGCGGTGTGCAGATGGTCGGTGATTACCACATTGTGCAAAAGATGGTCGATGAGGCTCTGCACGCCGTTTTTGACGCGCACCTTGTCCGTGGCCCACGCAATGGCACCGCCGGGCAAAAGCTCGCGATCAGCCTGCGAGCGCAGATTGATGAAATCCTGCGGAAAGAGCGCGGCGCGGCCCATCTGCTGATCGGCGAGGCGCTGAACGATTTGCGCGGCGAGTTCGCTCTCGGTAAGCAACACGGCCTGCAGGTGGTCTTTGAGCGCGGCCTCGATGGCGGGAATGAAGGCCGGATCGGCCACCTCGATGCTGCTGGCGAGCAATCCGCGCACGCCGGTGGAATAAACCTCGGGATTGTCGAGGCCGGCGAGCACCTTCTGCGTGCCCGCGGAGAGGCCTTCGCCTTTTTGCAGCAGTTGCTCGATGATTTCGAGGCGTGAACGGCGCTGCGTGAGCGTGCGCTGGAGCTCGTTGAGCTCGTTGTTCATCGCATCGCGCTGACGGCGGCGCTCGATGATGTCGCGGGCGCAGTTTTTGGCCTTTTCGTCGAGTTCGTCGCGGGTCTGCTCGAGCTCGCTGATCTGGCGGTGAAGCTCGTCATACTCAATCTGGCTGGCCTCGCGAGCCTGCGCGGCACCCTGGCGATCATGCGCGAGTGATTCGTGACGCTGACGGTCGGCGGCGATTTGCGAGGTAAGCGAATTCGCCCGCGCCTCGCTGGAGGCCATCTGGCCTTCGAATTGACGGATCGCCTCGCGGATAGCGCGGCGCTCGCTGTCGAGACGGTTGCGCTCGGGGATGAGGTTTTGATGCTGGCCGCCGTGCTCGTTCACCGCCTGCTGGCGCTGCGCGATGTTTTCACGGATCTGCGCAAGCTGGTCGTCGGCGTTGACGAGTTCGCTGCGGGTCTGCTCGAGCAATTCCTCGTTGTTGGCCATCTGCTCCTCGTTTTGACGGATGCGTGCCATCAAATCCTCGCTGCGCTCGCGATTGAAGCCGATGCGGCCCTCCGCGCTCTGCATTTGCGAGCGAAGCTCCTGCGCCTGCTGGCGTGCCTGGCTGATCTGGCTCTCGATGGCGTGGTAGGCCTCGCGCGTCTGCGCGGCCTCGGCCTCAGCGGCGTGGAGACGGCTCTGCGTCTCAGCGAGCTGGTTAGCGAGCATGCGCACCTGGTTCTCGCTCTCGGATTTTTCGCCGGAGAATTCGGTGTATTGCTTGTGCGCGAGATGCGTGTCGAGCAAACGCGTGTCTTCGAGCAAAGCCTGATAGCGGCGGGCCTTCGCGGCCTGGCGCTGGAGGCTGCCCATCTGGCGTTTCACTTCCGCAATGATGTCGGCGACACGCAGAAGGTTTGCCTCGGTGTATTCGAGTTTGCGCAGCGCCTCACGCTTCTGCGATTTGAACTTCGTGATGCCGGCGGCTTCTTCGAAGACAGTGCGGCGATCCTCTGGCTTCGAGCTGAGAAGCATGTCGATCTGGCCCTGTGCCATGATCGAGTAAGCCGCGCGGCCGATACCGGTGCCCGCGATGAGGTCGTGGATGTCCTTCAGGCGGCAGACGGTGTTGTTGAGGCGATACTCGCTCTTCCCATCGCGATACACGCGACGCGTGATGGCGACTTCATTGAAATCGACCTTCAGCGACTCCTCACAATCCGCCATCGTCAGCGTGACCTCGGCAAGGCCGACAGGCTTGCGCTTGTCCGTGCCGTTGAAGATGACGTCCGCCATTTCATCGCCGCGCAGGGCTTTGGCAGACGTTTCACCGAGCACCCAGCGAATGGCATCGACGACGTTCGACTTGCCGCAGCCATTCGGGCCGACAATGCCGGTCACGCCTTTGTGGAATTCAAAGTGCGTCTTGTCAGCGAAGGACTTGAAGCCGTGGAGGGTGAGGCTTTTCAGGTACATAGGACGTGGGAGGAATGGGGCTGGCTAATGACGAAATCCGAATGGCGAATGACGAATGGCCTGCGGGCAGGCAGAGTCCGTCGTGAGAAGGAGTGAACCATGCGCGTGCCCGATGCCGCAAGGCACAAGCCCCATTTTTCCCATATCTTGGGGGTCTTTAAGGAATCCGAAACAAGATGTGGGGAATTTCGGAGGGCCGCGACCTGTGAATAATCGCGTTCGTTGTGAACAAGTTTAAGCGAGGCCTCACGCGAAGTCCAGCAGCACCTTGCCAGCGCGTCCGCCTTCTTGCGCACGCAGGATAGCGCGGGACGCCTCCTGCCAGGGGACGATTTGATCGACGGCGGTGGTGAGTTCACCGGCGAGGATCATCTCCGTGAGAGGCTCCAGCACATCGTAAAGCTCGGCGTGGCTCACTTTGTCGAACCAGCGGCTCACCCACAGGCCGTGAAGCTGGAGGTTTTTGAAGATGAGGAACTTGTTCGGCACCTTGAGGCTACGGCGGCTCATCGCGCCGTAGGTGACGTGCACGCCCTCCGGTGCGAGCAGGTCCATCAGGCGCGTGGCACTGTCTCCACCCACGGCGTTCGCGGCGAGGCGTGGCGGGGTTTTGCCGAGGAGGTCCTTGGCCTGCGCGAGGCCTTCCTCGCTGTCCACGAGCACTTCATCGGCACCGAGGGCCTTCAATTCATCCGCGAGTTCCGCGCGGCGGACGAAATTCAGCGTCCGCAGGCCGAAGCGCTTCGCGATCTGGATCAAAGCGCGGCCGACGCCCGAGTTCGCGGCGTTTTGCACCACCCACTCGCCTTTTTCGAGATCGAGAAAGCCTCGCAGGAGCCGCCAGGCGGTCACCGGATTCACGCGCAGCATCGCCGCCTGCACGCGGTCGATTTGCGGCGGCACCTTGGCCAGTGCGTGTTCCGGCAAGGTGAGATGCTGCACCCAGCAGCCCGTGCCGAGCAACGGAATCACCACATCACCCGGCGCGAGCGACTGCACCTCCGGCCCGACAGCCTCCACCTCGCCGCAGCCCTCGATGCCCGGGATGCACGGCGGCGTGGCCGCGCGACCGTAAGTGCCCTCGATGAAGTTCAAATCGGCCGGATTCACCGGCGCATAGCGCATGCGCACTCGCACCTCGTGGCCCTTCGGGGCGGAAAGCTCCCGCTCGGCCACTTGGATGACCTCGGCAGGATTTCCTGTCGTGGTGAACTGCAAAAAGCCGGAGGAGATGCTCATGGCAGAGCGTTAGCGGGCCATCGGGCGGCATCCAGCAGATTCACCGGATGAATATCACCTGATCCTTTCGGCCCCGAAATGGCCGCGCAGGGCCTCAGGGATCAAGATGGTGCCGTCGGCCTGTTGGTAGGTTTCGACGAGGGCGACGAAGAGGCGAGCCAAAGCCGTGCCCGAGCCATTCAGCGTGTGCGGGATGCGGTTTTTGCCGGTTTCGTCTTTGAAGCGGAGGTTCATGCGGCGGGCCTGGTAGTCGCCAAAGCTGGAGCAGCTAGAAACTTCGAGGTAGCTGCCTTGTCCGGGTGCCCAGACCTCGATGTCGTAGGTTTTGGCCGAGCCAAAGCCGATGTCGCCGGTGCAGAGCTCGATGACGCGGTAGTGCAGGCCGAGCAGTTGGAGGACTGTTTCGGCGTGGCCGGTCAAAGTCTCGAGTTCGGCCATGCTGGTCTCCGGCGTGGTGATTTTCACGAGCTCGACTTTGTCGAACTGATGCATGCGAATGAGGCCACGTGTGCCAAGACCGGCGCTGCCGGCCTCGCGACGGAAGCAGGGCGTGTAGGCAGCGTAATTGATCGGCAGCTTGTCTTGCGGCACGATTTCTTCGCGATGCAGATTCGTCACCGGCACTTCAGCCGTGGGGATGAGGTAAAGATCGTCCTCGGGGCTGTGATAGACCTGATCGCCAAACTTTGGAAGCTGGCCAGTGCCGACGAGGCAGTCCGGTTTCACGAGCAGCGGCGGGCTGATCTCTTGATAGCCGTGCTGCGTGGTATGCAGGTCGAGCAGGAAATTGATCAGCGCACGCTCCAGGCGAGCACCGGCCCCTTTGTAAACGACGAAGGCACTGCCGGTGATTTTGACGCCGGCTTCGAAGTCGATCATGCCGAGTGCTCCGGCGACGGCGGTGTGGTCCTTCGGTTCAAAGCTGAACTCCGGCTTCGTGCCCCAGCGGCGCACTTCGGGGTTCTCCTCTGCGCTGTGACCGAAGGGGCAGGCTTCGTGGGGCAAATTGGGGATGCTGAGAAGCAGATCGCGCTGCTTCACATCGCTGGCGTCGGCTTCGCGGCCGATTTCGTCGATGCGGCTGCCGATGCCGCGCACCTCGGCCTCGATGGCGCTGGTGTCCTGGCCATTTTTCTTTGCGATGCCGATCTCCTTGCTGATGCGGTTGCGGTCGCCCTGGAGCTTCTGGCGCTCGGTTTCGGCGCTGCGGCGTTGGGTGTCGATTTCGAGAACCTGATCGACAAGGGACGCATGATCACCGCCCCGGTTGGCGAGGCGTTGTTTGATGGAGTCAGGATTTTCGCGAAGGAGCCGGATGTCGAGCATAGGGGCGCGATGCTAGCGGGGGTGGTGGGAGATTGCAAATCCGCGCTCTTCAGCCACGCTGACGGCCATGATCTACCTCGACGCGAATGCCACGACACCTGTCGATCCAGCGGTGCTGGAGGCGATGCTTCCGTTTTGGCGGGAGAATCCGGCGAATGCCTCCGCGAGCCATGCGGCGGGGCGGAAGGCTCGAAAGGCCATCGAATCAGCGAGGGAGCAGATGGCCGCTTTGATCGGCGGCGAGGCGCGGGAGATTGTTTTCACCAGCGGCGCCACCGAGTCGATCAACGCGGTGCATGCCTCGGTGCGGCATCTGTGGCCGGAAAAGCGGCTTCTCATCACGACCAAGACGGAACATGCCGCGGGGTTGGAGTGCGCGGAGCGGTGGGAGCATCGTGGGGGTGAAGTCCGCATGCTCGGTGTGGATCGCAACGGCCTCATCGACCTCACGGAGCTGCGCGAGGCTTTGCAATCGAACGCCACGGGCCTCGTCTCCATCTTGTGGGCGAACAATGAAACCGGCGTCATCCAGCCGATGCGCGAGATCTCGGCGCTGGCGCACGAACACGGTGCTCTCGTGCATGCGGATGCGGTGCAGATGATCGGCAAGGCTCCGCTCGATGCGAAGGTCGATTTTCTCAGCCTCAGCGGCCACAAGTTTCACGCGCCGAAAGGCATCGGGGCTTTGTTCGTGAGCCAGAGGATGCGTTTCGAGCCCTTGCTGATCGGCGGGGGCCAGGAAGGTGGGCGGCGCAGCGGCACGGAGAACGTGCCGGGCATCGTCGGACTGGGCAAAGCGGCCAAACTGGCAATGGCGACATGCTGCAGCGAGCTGCGCGATGCCTTTGAATCTCAACTCGTGAGCGAGTGGCCGGAGGTGGTGATCCATGCCCTGCATGCCCCGCGGCTGCCGACGACCTCTAGCCTGTGCTTTCCCGGCCTCGACGCGGCGGGCATGCTCATCCTGCTCGATCAGGCGGGCGTCGCCTGCTCCGCAGGCTCGGCCTGCCACACGGCCTCGCTGCATCCGTCGCATGTGCTGGAGGCGATGGGCTATGACGCGAGGCATGCGGCGAGCACGCTGCGCTTTTCATTCAGCCGCATGAACACGATGACCGAGGTCACGGAGGCCGTTTCCAAAGTGCTCAGAGCAGCCCACAAGTTGCGTGACCTGCTCTGACACGGCTTACTTCGTGCCCTGGAGGCGATGATCCGCTGGAGGATCCTGCGGCGTGGCCCAACCATACACCTTGTCTCCGCGATAGAGCGGCTTGTAGGAGGGCGTGAGGCCGCCGTAGTCGGCCACGGCGCCAGCTCGCTCCACATTGCCGACGCGCAGGTTCGCATACACATCCCCCTCATCATAGAGCACATGCAGCGGGTCGTTCTCCTTGAGCAGCACGCCCTTGTTCGGGCGCACGATGGCAAACTTCCAGTAGTCGTTGATGTGGGCGATGGAGCCGACCTCTTGGTAAGTGAGCGCCTTGGGCACGTTGGCGAGGTCGGGGTAGTTCACCATCAGATTGGCCTGCCACGGGTCGTAACGCGGGCTGGAGGGATTCGCGTAGTCGCCGGCAAAGTAAGGGTTGTTTTCGGGGCGCAGCTCAGGGCGAAGTTCTGCCGGAGATTGCATCGCGGGGAAGCCACGGACGACGGGCTTGGGGTCCACTCGATCGACGATCTTCGGCACGAGGTTGAAGAGGTCACTCGCACGGCCGTAGTGATTGAACTGCCAGGAATCCACCAGCTCGGAATTCGGCACGCGGGTCTTCTTCACCGTCATGCGATGCTCGGGGCCGTTGGAGAGCAGGTTGAAGGAAAGGAGGTAATCGAGGCCCTTGTCGAGAGCGGTCGTGTGGGAGCGGTTCACGCCGGAATCACGCGGGGAACGCGGCACCTGGGTTCCGCTCTCGGTTTCCTCGGTCATGAGATTAAACACCCGCACTTGGCCACGACGCAGCAACGCGGTGCTGAGGCTGTCAGCGAGAGCGCGTCCGAGCTCGGGACGGCGCGTGCCATCGACCGTCACATCCTCGGCAAAGATGGCCATCTTCGGCTTCTCGGCCTTCGCCACACTCACCGCGGCGTCATCGGCACGACCGTTGGAATAGCTCGCCAGACTGGCGGCAAGGGCGAGGAGGACAGCAGCGCGTGGGGATTTCATAGGAAAGGACTGCTGTTGGATTCGGGGCGATGCTAGAGGTTCAATTTTGCTTTGGAAAGGGGAAATCCCCGTGTCAGAGTGCCTGAAAGAACGTCGCAAAATAGCGGTTTGCATGCCGCATGAACGCGCTTCTTCGATCCACCACGCACGGCAGCCTCGGCCTCGGCCTCGTTAGCCTGATGGCCTACTCGGTGTGGGCGTTTGTGCCCAGGATCGCCGGGAGCGAGGTGGGCATGTATGCGCTCATCACCTTGGTTTACCTGCTTGGATCGGGTTTCGCCCTGTGCGGACTGCTGCGGGGTGAAACCCGGCTCAACCGCTTTTACGCCTTGTTCCTGCCCGCGTTTGGCGGTTACGCCGTGTTGTGGAGCCTGGCGTGGTTTTTGATCAAACACGAGCAGCGTGAATGGATCGCGGCACTGGCTGGAACGCTCTTTTTTGCGTGGGTGGCGTGGCTGAAGCTCGGCAAGGTACGCGGCTTCTGGATCGGAGCCGTGGTTTTGTTTGGATTGCACACCGCCGGCTACTTCCTCGGCGGAAAGTGGATGTATGGGCTCCTCGATCACGGTATCGAAGGCTGGGCCAAACCGCAGGTGGCCATCGTCGCCAAGCTCGGCTGGGGTCTGTTCCATGGCCTGGGCTTTGGAGCGGGTATCGGCTTTGCGCTGGGGTGGTGGCAAAGGAAGACGGACTGAGCCAACATTCGACAGGTTGAATGTCGAATATCGAACAAGGAATTCCGAATGATGAAGGCCAGACTCGTAGCTTGGCCGCACTTCGGACTTCGAGATTCCTTGTTCGACATTCGATATTCCATTCCCGACCGCCTTGCTCTCATCCGTCCAGCCGCTTCACGATCTCTTCCACGATCTCATCCGGCGAAGACTCGATGGACACGCGGATGAGGTCGGGCGTGATGTGGAGGGTGGCGAGCTGGCTTTCGAGCAGGCTGAGCGGCATGAAGTGACCTTTGCGGGCGGCCATGCGCTCGGTGATCAGCTCGCGGGAGCCGTCCAGCAGCACAAAGGCGATCTGGCTGGCCTCGTCATCGCCGCGCAGCTTGTCGCGATAGATGGGTTTGAGGGCGGAGCAGCCGAGGATGTGCACCGGCGTGGTGCCGCGCAGGTCCACGATGCGCTGGCGCAGCGTGGCATACCACGGCCAGCGGTCCTCGTCGGTCAGCGGCGTGCCGGTGGACATCTTGGCCTTATTCGCAGGCGGATGAAAATCATCACCATCGTCAAACACGCCGCCGAGGCGCTGCGCGAGCTTTTGACCGATGACCGACTTTCCACTGCCGGAGACACCCATGAGAATGATGGTAGGAGGCATGACCAAGATGAGCAAAAAGATGTCGCGATCCCCTGCCCCAGGCTATTCGAACAACTCCGGGTAGCAGCGCAGCGCATGCGCCCGCGTCAGTTCGAGGATCTCACCGGGTTGGCTGCGCTTCAGCGCCTCGGCGGCCAGCGCCTGGCATTCGGGGACATTGAGTTTGCGGATGGCGTGCTTCACCCGTGCCACCTGGCCGGCAGCCACGCTCAGCTCATTCAGGCCGATGCCGATCATGAGCGGCGTCAGTTCTAGGCTGGAGGCCATTTCCCCGCAGATGCCGATGCGGATGCCGGCACGGCGGGCCGCCAGCACGGACAGATCAATCAAGCGCAGCACCGCCGGATGCGTCGGCTGGTAGAGCCCGGCGACGCGGTCGTTCAGGCGGTCCACCGCGATGGTGTACTGGATGAGGTCGTTGGTGCCGAGGCTGAAAAAGTCCACCTCCGCGGCGATTTGATCGGCGGAAAGGGCCGCGCTGGGAATCTCGATCATCGCGCCCACCTCGATCTCCTCCGGCACGGTATATCCCTCGCTCTCCAGCTCCGCCGCGCATTGCGCCAGTAGGGCCTTCGCATCGATCACCTCCTGCAAACCGGAGACCATCGGGAACATGATGCCGACCCGGCCATGCATCGCGGCCCGCAGCAGGGCGCGGAGTTGCATGCGAAACATGTCTGGCTTGCCCAGCGAGAGACGAATGCCGCGCCAGCCGAGGAAAGGATTCGGCTCCGGCTCCGCAGCGAGACGTTCGTCCACCTTGTCGCCGCCCAGATCGAGCGTGCGGAAGACCACTCGCTTCGGCGCGAGGGACTGCACCACGGTGGTGTAGGCCGTGGCGAGCTCGTCCTCGGTGGAATCGGGATTTTCGAGGTGCAGCATCTCCGTGCGGAAAAGGCCCACCTCCTCCGCGCCGCTGTTTTTCACAATCTCCGCCTCCTCGACGAATTCCGCATTCGCGCCCACGCAGATCACACAGCCGCAGGTCGTGACGGCCTCGCCATGCCGGTCCACCTGGAAGACGTCCTCGCGCTTCTCCGCCTGTTCCTCGCGGGTGCGGTAGCGGGCCAGTGTCTCCGGCGTCGGATTGAGGATGAGATGACCTTCCTCGCCATCCAAAAAGACCGCGTCCCCGCTGTGAAGCGTCTCGCAGATGCCGTGCAGCTTCACCACCGCCGGAATGGCCAGCGATTTGGCAATGATCGCCGCATGGGACACCGCGCTGCCTGTCTCCAGGGCAAAGCCCAGCACCTTCGAGCGGTCGAGCTGCACCGTGTCCGACGGCGTCAGGTCATGCGCCACAATGATCACGGGCTCGTCAAACATCGGCGTCTCCAGCAGCTCGCCGCGCAGATGTCGCATCACGCGCTGCGTCACGTCCTTGATGTCCAGAAAGCGCTCCCGCAGGTAGGCATCCTGGAGCCCGCGCAGCTTCTCCATGTGCTTCGTCATCAGCCGGTAGTAGGCGTAGTCCACGGAGACCAGTTGCTCCCGCACTGTCTTTTCCACTTGGCGCAGGATCGAGCCGTCCTGGATGATCAGCAGATGGGTCTCGAATATATCACTCTCCGCGCTGCCTTCCTCTGCGCCCATTTCCACGCGAAGCGCCTCAATCTCCTGGCGTGTCACATCCAGCGCCGCATGCAGCCGTTTCATCTCATGCTCCACCGCCTCCGGGGAGATCGAGTCCTCGTCGGGCTCGTCAAAGTGATCCTTCAGAACATGGACCACCGCATGCGCCACACCCGCCGAGACGGCGGTTCCTGTCCAAAGACGTTCGGGAGTGTGGGGCGGCGCAAGATCAGCCATTCGTCAGCATCTTTCACGCAGCCCGCGGGATTTGGCAATGAATGACTTTCAGAGGCGGCAGGATGGCAGGGCCGATCACAAAAATTCAGACTTCCCAACATAAGCACGCTGCGACGCGAGCCGATCTACTTCAGCGCCTGGATGCGAAGGTTGCGGAACTTGTAGGTGGCGCCTTTTTCGCCGTGGTGCTGGATGGCGATGACGCCGCTGGCGTCCTTGTCGTCCTCGACATCGGTGGTGAGAACGCCATTGACGAAGATTTTGAGGCTCTTGCCACGGCATTCGATGCGGTAGGTGTTCCAGTCATTGCGCTTGAAGGCATCGCCAGCACGGGCACGAAAGGCGGCCTCGCTCTCTTTGTTCCCTTTGATGGGGCTGATGAACCACATGCGGCGGCCTTCATCATAAAGTCCGCCGGACCATTTGCGGTTCGCATCGCCATCGACCTCGGCCTGGTAGCCAAAGACCTTGTTCTTTTCCACATGGGCGCGGAACATGAAGCCGCTGTTCGCCTGGCCCTCGGGCAACTTGACCTCGCCTTCGAAGATGAAATCGCCGTAGGTCTTTTCGGTGACGACGAAGAATTTCTTCTCGCCAGTGAGGTGGATCTCACCGTCCACGATGTCGATCTTGCCCCATTCATAGGGGTTCTTCCAGCCGGTGAGCGTCTTGCCGTCAAACAGCGGCGTGAAATCGGCGGCGCAGGTAGTGAGAGCGGAGAGGGCGAGGATGGCGAGGAGGCGTTTCATGGGAGAGAGGAAATGAGGGATGAGGGATGAGGGATGAGGGATCACGGATTGACGACATTCACGGGCTGGCCGGCGAGGTAGGCTTTCACGTTGGCGGCGCAGGTGGCGATGAGACGGACACGGGCTTCGCTGCTGGCCCAGGCGACGTGCGGGGTGACGAGGCAGTTTTCGGCGCCGAGGAGCGGATTGCCGTCGCGCGGCGGCTCGACACTGAGCACATCGACCCCGGCTCCGGCGATGCTTCCGGCTTTCAAAGCTGCGGCGAGAGCTTGATCGTCGATCAAGGGACCGCGGCCGGTGTTGATGAGCAGCGCAGTCTTTTTCATGAGACCGAGAGTGCGGGCATTCACGAGATGCTTCGTGGCATCCGTAAGAGGGCAGTGGAGGGAGATGACATCGGCCTGCCGGAAGATGGTGTCAGCATCGGCGGCTTCGATGCCAGCGGGAGGACCGCCAGCCCAGTTTCGCTTCGAGGCGAGCACCTTCATGCCGAAGGCCTGCGCGATGCGGGCGACGGCCGCCCCGATCTCGCCATAACCGATGATGCCCAGCGTGCGACCTGCCAGCTCGATGATGGGCTTGTCATAATAGCAAAAGTCCGGGCAGCTCTGCCAGCCGCCAGCGGCGACGCTTTGCGCCGCGGCACCAACATGGTTCGCGAGCTCCAAAATGAGCGCGAAGACGTGCTGGGCGACGGACGGGGTGCCGTAACCGGGCACATTGGTGACGATGACACCGCGTTCCTTGGCCGCGACGGTGTCCACGATGTTGAAGCCGGTGGCGATGACGCCGATGTATTTCAGGTCCGGCAGCGCCTCGATGATCTCCCGCGTCATGGGAGCTTTGTTGGTGATGACGATGGGCGCTCCGGCGCAGCGGGCGACGATTTCCGCGACGGGTGTGCGCGGATGCATGACGCAGGGCGCGATGGCTTCAAAAGGAGCCCAGGAGACATCGCCAGGATTGGCGGTATGGGCATCGAGCATGACGATTTTCATGAGACGGCGGTAAGTTGGGGAGAACGGCGAGGTGGGTAGTACATCGCCCGCAGGCCTCTGCAAATGACATCGCCATCCTGCGGGCGTTTCGCCTTGGAGAAACTCAAACCAGCTCCGACATCGGCAGATGCGAATCGACGAGATACTGCGGCCTGCCGGCGTGGTCATTGAGGGTGACCTTGGTCACATCGATGCCGAGCTGTCGGTAAAGCGTGGCGAAGATCTCGCCGAAAGCCACCGGGCGCTCGGTGGGCTCGGCGGCGATCTTGTCCGTGGCGCCGATGACCTGACCGTGACGCATGCCGCCGCAGGCGAGCAGAGCGCTGTTCACGCGGGGCCAGTGATCGCGGCCTGCTTTCGGATTGATGGTGGGCGTACGGCCAAACTCGCCCCAGCAGATGACAGACACGTCCTGGTCCATCCCACGGTCATGGAGATCGGTGATGAGGGCGGAGAGTCCCGCATCGAGCAGCGGCAGATCCTCGCGGAGCTGGCCGAAGTTGTTTGAATGGTAGTCCCAACGGCTGAAGGCCAGCGTGACGACTCTCGCACCTGCTTCCACCAGCCGGCGGGCGGCGAGGAAGTGGCTCGTGAGCCGCGGGCCACCATCATCGCGATTTCGATTCTCGCCTTTGCCGTAGCGCTCGACGAGGCGCGGGTCCTCGCGGCTCAAATCGAGGGCGTGAAGCAATTTCGGACTGGTGAGCACATTGAGCGCCTGCTCGTGAAACACATCCACACCGCTCATGAGGCCGCTGGCGTCGATGTCGCGCCGCAAGGTGTCAAAGCTGGCGAGGAGGGCCTTGCGGTCGTGGAGGCGGTCTAGCGAGATGCCTTTCAATTCCATGTCGCCGGTGCCGGCCTCTCGATTGGGTTGGAAGGGAGCGTTGGAGATGCCGAGGAAACCTGGCACGCCGTTGTCCGCCCAGGGCATGTGGCCCATTTTCGGAGCCAAGCCGACGAACGGAGGCATCGAAGGCACTACGGATCCTTGCAAACGGGAGACACAGGAGCCGAGCGAAGGCCATCCACCGGGCGGCTGGCCTTTGGTGGGCCGGCCGGTCATGCATTGGAAGGCATCGTGACGGCCCTCCGAGTCCGCGATGGAGCGGATGAGCGTGCATTTGTCCATCATGCGAGCCAGCCGCGGCAAATGCTCGCAGAGCTGGATGCCATCGACATTCGTCGAGATCGGTTTGAACTCGCCGCGCACCTCGCTGGGCGCATCGGGCTTCATATCCCACATGTCCTGGTGTGGCGGGCCGCCCGGTAGGAAGACCATGATGACGGCCTTGTGCCGGCTGGTGGACTTTTGCGCGGCCTCCGCCCGCAGTACGTCGTTCAGCGAGAGCCCGCCCATGGCGAGGCCGCCGACGCGGAGGAAGTTGCGGCGGGAAACGCCATCACAAAAGCCGCGTTGAGGTTGGGAATAGATGGAAAGCACGTGAAACCTACGGAGCGACCTCGACAGCTCTTGCCAGGGCGTTTGAGGGCTTGCCATTTGCGGCAAGACAGCCTAGTAAAACGCGGTTTTTTCTTTCCCCACCCGCATGAGCACCCTCTCCACTCCGCAACTCCCTGCCCAAGGCATCCTCGAACCCCTCGGCGATGAAGATCGCGACATCCTCAGCGGTTACGGAGAATTCCTCCCGGTGCAGCCCGGCCAGCACCTGATCGAAGAGGGCATGCAGCAGAGCAGCCTGTTCTTTGTCGTCTCCGGCAAATTCCATGCCACCGCCATGCGCGGCGGTCATAAGGTGCTCCTCGGCCCGGTACAAAAGGGCGAGACCCTCGGCGAGATCAACCTGCTCGACCCGAACGTGGCCTCCGCCACCGTGACCGCGGTGGAGTTCTCCCAGGTCTGGCGCATCGACGGCCAGAGCCTCGAGGCCTACATCAACGAATATCCCCGCTCCGCCGCTTGGCTGCTCATCGGCGTAGGCCGCACCATCGCTCACCGCCTGCGTGCGGTGAACGAGAAGATCGCCTCCTTCTACAGCGCCTGATCCATCCGCCGCCGCATTTCGCATGCATGGCCTGCTGCCATTTCCCGCGCACGACTGGGCCACTGCTGCGCAAGTTTTCTTCCTGCTCTGCATGGGGCATGCGTTGATGGACTACCCTTTGCAGGGGGAGTTCTTGGCTCAGTGCAAAAACCGTCACTACCTTGTCCAACGGGCGAACCCGTCCCGCCCGCCGAGCATCTGGATTATCTGCATGACCTCACACTGCCTGCTGCATGCCGCCGCGGTCTGGCTGATCACCGGCTGCGTGATCCTCGCTGGCGTCGAGTTCGTGCTGCATTTCGTCATCGACGTGGCGAAGTGCGAGGGCGTCACCAGCTTTAATCAAGACCAGCTCCTGCATTTCGGCTGCAAGGCAGTCTATGTGGCCGCGGCGGCCTTCTGGTGAGTTTCATGTTTCAAGTTCCAGGTTTCACGGCACTTGAAACATGAAACCTGAACCTTAAACACTGCCCTGATGCAACGCACCGCCATCCTGAACGTCGTCGGCCTCACCAGTAGGCTCATCGGCGAGCACACTCCCGCGATCCGGGCCTTTCTGGAGCGGAACCGCATCGCGAAGATCGAGCCCGTGGTACCCGCGGTGACCTGCACGGCGCAGGCCACCTATTTGACCGGCAAGATGCCACGTGACCACGGCGCGGTGGCGAACGGCTGGTATGACCGCGAGTATGCCGAGCACCGCTTCTGGAAGCAGCCGGAGCAGCTCGTGCAGGGTGAAAAGCTCTGGGAGGCCCTGCGCCGTCTCGAGCCGCAGTTCACCTGCGCGAAGCTCTTCTGGTGGTACAACATGCATTCCACCGCAGACATCGCCATCACTCCGCGACCACTCTACCCGGCGGATGGTCGCAAGGTCTTCGACATCCACACGCAGCCCATGCCGCTGCGGGAACGCATCAAAAAAGATCTCGGCCCCTTCCCGTTCCGAAGCTTCTGGGGACCCGGCAGCGACATCAAATCCTCCATCTGGATCGCCGAAAGCGCCAAGTGGATCGAAGAGAAGCACTGGCCCAGCCTCAGCCTCGTTTACCTGCCACATCTTGATTACAACCTGCAACGTGTGGGCCTCGACTTGGGCAAGATCCACCCTGACCTCCGGCAGATCGACCAAGTCGTGGGCGACCTCATCCGCTTTTATGAGAAACGGAACATCAAGATCGTGCTGCTCTCCGAGTACGGCATCACCGATGTTTCGCAGCCCGTGCACCTCAACCGTGTCTTCCGCGAAAAAGGCTGGCTCTCCATCAAAGACGAGCTCGGCCTTGAAACGCTCGACCTCGGCGGCTCGAAGGCCTTTGCCATCGCCGACCACCAGCTCGCTCACGTTTATGTCAACGATCCGGACATCCTGCCGCAGGTCCGCAGTGTGCTCGAGTCCACGCCTGGCGTCGCCCAGGTGCTCGGCAAGATGGAAAAACATCTCGCCGGCCTCAACCACGCCCGCAGCGGCGATCTCGTGGCCGTTTCCGACGCGAAAAGCTGGTTCACCTACTACTACTGGATGGACGACGCCAAGGCGCCCGACTTTGCCCGCTGCGTGGACATCCATCGGAAGTGCGGTTACGATCCCGCGGAGCTCTTCATCGATCCCACGATCAAATATCCGAAGCTCAAAATCGCCTGGAAGCTGCTCAAGAAATCCCTCGGTATGCGCATGCTCATGGATGTCATTCCGATTGATGCCAGCCTCGTCAAAGGCAGCCATGGCCGCCTCCCGGAGGACACCGGCGACTGGCCGGTGCTCATCGGCGACTTCGACGCCTTTCCGAAATCCGCCACCATCGCCGCCCACGAGGTCTGCTCCCACCTCCACCGCATCTGCTCCCGCGGCCAGGGCTATGGCAGCGTGGGGCTGTGACCGATCCTTCTTATATGACCCTCTCCAACCCCTGGTTCCTCGCCGCCCTGCTTGCCATCCTCGGCGTGTTCCATCTCGATCTCATCGCCACGCTGCTAAACCTCTCACGCTACGGCCTGCCGCTGCCGGAGAGACTGAAAGGGGTATTTGACGGGGAAACAGTCAAAAAAGGCGCCGAGTATGCGGGAAGGTCCGCACGCGTCGATTTGATCCGCGACGCCTTCTTTCTCGCGCTGCTCATCGCGGTGTGGTGGAGCGGTGGCTTTGCCTGGATCGACGCAAAAGCCGCTGAGCAAGGTTGGAGCACGCTTTGGACAAACGTCGCCGCCCTCGGCGTGGTCGTGCTGGTGAAATCGCTGCTTGCCATCCCGTTCGAGGCTTGGGACACCTTCGGCGTCGAGGCCGAGTTTGGCTTCAACCGCACCACGCCAGGCACCTTCATCATGGACCGGATCAAAGGCATGCTGCTCACGCTTCTGCTCGGAGTGCCGCTGCTGGCTCTCATCCTTTGGTTCTTCCAAACGCAACCTCTCGCGGCCTTGTGGGCCTGGCTTTGTGTCTCGGGTTTCAGCCTGCTGATGGCCTGGCTGGCCCCGCGACTGCTCATGCCGATGTTCATGAAGTTCACCCCGCTCGGTGAAGGCACGCTGCGCACCGCCATTCTGGGTCTCGCCGAACGCTTGAAGTTCCCCGTGGCCGATGTGTCGGTCGTGGACGGCTCCCGCCGCTCGTCAAAAGCGAATGCTTTCTTCGCCGGCTTTGGCAAAACCAAGCGCATCGCCTTGTTCGACACCTTGATCGACAAACATAACGAAGAAGAACTCCTCGCCGTGCTGGCGCATGAGATCGGCCATTGTAAACTGCGCCACGTCCCCGTGCAGATCGCCATCGGCCTGACTGAGTCTGCCTTGATGTTCTGGCTGCTGCACCTCGCCTTGAAGTCCCCGGCCTTCTTTGCCGCCTTTGGCGTTCACGGCCAGCCCGTGGGCCTCGGACTGCTCTTCTTCAGCCTGCTCTATCAACCTCTCGGGATGCTCCTTGGCCTCGTCTCCAGCGCCATGAGCCGGAAGCACGAATTCGAAGCGGATGCCTTTGCCGCCCAAGCCTGCACCGCCGCCCCGCTGATGACCGCCCTGAAAAAACTCTCCACCGAGAACCTCGCGCATCCCCAGCCGCATCCCCTCACCGTGGCGCTCCATTACTCTCATCCACCGCTCGGCGAACGACTCGCCGCACTGGAGAAGGCGTGAGATCTCTTCTCACTTTTTGCGCGGAATGCTCACATCCACCTGCATGCCCACATACAGTTGCGGCGCGTCTTTTCCGGCAGGCATCACGATCTCGTAGATCACCTGCAGCACCCGCGTGTCCACCCGCTCCGTGCTCGCGCCCGTGAGCGAGACCTTCGGGATCACATAAGGCTCCACTCGAATAAACTTCGCCTCAAACGTCCGCGTGGAGTCGCCCTTGAGCGAAACCTGCGCTGTGCCACCCACGTTCACGCTGACGGCATTTTGCTCGTCCACATCCGCCCGCACCCGTAGCGCGGCGATGTCTCCCAGCACCAAAGCGGGCTGACGGTTCTGGATCGACGCATACTCACCAGCGCGAATGTTCACCTGTAGAATCGTCCCGTCCCGCGGCGCGGTGACGGTGAGACGTTGGATGAGCTTCTCCGTCTGCTGCACATCGGCCTTCGCCGCCGCGAGCTGCGCCTCGGCCGCCTGCATCTGCGCCTTCGCCACCAGCACATC